>JAZRVP010000216.1:0-2793 GCA_045599245.1 Myxococcota bacterium | reverse complement strand
TCACCCGTGCGCCGCTTTACTCAGGGCCGAAGCCCCTTTCACGCTCGACTTGCATGTGTTAGGCCTGCCGCCAGCGTTCGTTCTGAGCCAGGATCAAACTCTCCAGTTTGATCTTGTATATGAGCCGTTTTACAAAACGGCTTTTCTTTCTTCTTTGATACCGCGTAGCATGATACGCGGTTACTAGATACTTTCGCATCCCGAGCATCTGCTCCGCAGATACTCTTTTTTTTAGGCTCGCACTTCTGCTTTATATTTCTCTCTCTTCTTCGGTTTTCAAGATTGCCGCAGGCTTTTCATGAGCCCGTCGAACGAGGCGGTCTTATACGCGCCTTCTCATCACTCGTCAAATTTTATTTTCAAAAAAAATGCGGCCGTGTATTCGCAGCGCGAATAGCAGCCGCTCATGCCTTGCGTATCGGCAAAGCCGATAGCAAGGCCCCCCCATGAAAACACCGCACATCCATGCGCCCAAACGCCCGAGGCGTCTTGCCATCAACCAATATTTTACATGTGTCAACACAGTCTGATTTTGATATTTGAATTGAAATCTGGTATTCTGTCGTGTGGTTTTGCTGTCGCAAAACCAGAATTATCATCTTGGTACTTTTTCTGCCCCGTCAAGGGGCTTTTGTCATTGACGACCGACGGTCGCATCAAAAAGGACTTAAAACATGAGGAAACGAAATTTTACGCTTTTATTCGCTTTAGTGGCTTTCGGCTCTTTTGCTGTTGGCTGTAATGACGATAAAGACGGCGGAAACGATTATACCCCAAGCGCGACTGCGTGTGCATCAAACTCTGACTGCGGAACCTATAAATATTGCGATACAAATACGGGTCATTGCCTGGCAAAACAGATTGGCGGCGTCAATTGCAGCTCGGACAATGAATGCCTTGCACAGTGCTACAACGGAAAATGTACATGCACTGATGCCGTTGCCTGCGACAAGGGTTACGAATGCGATACCAGCAGCGGCTATGGTATGTGCAAATTAACCATCACCGACAGAAAGCTCGGTGAAAGCTGCAGCAAAAATTCCGAATGCAAATCCAATCTCTGTGCAAAGGAAATCTGTGTCTGTAACTCGCATAGCGACTGCGGCAGTTCCGACGAATACTGCTCAAAAGACCATACCTGCACCAAAGGCGTCGTGAAATGCCCAGGCGACAATACTAAAGACTGCCTGCTCATCGCCGATGTCCACCCAAATACTAAATGGGCTATGATAACGCACGATCTCAACAAAGACATGATTCTCCCCGGCGACACGCTTACGGACGATATGAGCATCTTTTTGCCCAATTTTGCTGCCAACGTGTTTTTCTGCGCCTATCCGTTATATGATATGGCATACAAAAAGAATAAAGACGGCAGCACCATGGTCGATGAAACCGGCAATCCAGTTCCTCTTACGGCAACGAACGTTACCGTCGGTGATGCATTTGGCTTGCTCGATATGCCGTACGTCTGCAATATCATTCATTATTATGACAACGAAAATCTGACGACGTTGGATGTCGATGGCAACTGCAAGCCTCTCTCCGACGACGAATCGCTCGCCAGATTGTGTCTGGCCGATAATCTTGACCAAACTGTCACAGATTTCGTCACGAATATTCGCGGTGTGCGTGACCCCAAGGGAGTATCTTTAGAATGCCGTATCGCCATTTTGAGCAATGCCTATAATAAGCTTTCGGAGGATAAAAAGAAAAACACTCCCGATCCCAGTTCGATTAAAACTGAAAATGACTATGATACATACGCTGCCACGAATGAAGATGTCCACAATTTTGTTGATGCTTCTCTCAATAGCGGCCTGATGCTTTTCATGGGGGCCGTCACCAATGTTTACAACTTATTGTTTGATGTTCGCCTTCGTTCCAGAAAAGACAATATCGGCTGCATAGAATTTCCGTTGGAAAGTCCGTTTAGCTTTAAATATAAATACAAAGAAGGCAGCCAGTTTATCGGTCACGATTTTATCGGTTCATTCACAATCCGAGGCAGCGATCTGATATCGAGCAATTACCAGGATAATAATCCTGAATCAGGCAAAATTGAAGAAGGTTCATACCTCCTGAGCTATTCCAATGATTATTTAGATCGTGACAATCAGTACCATGCGATTGAGAATCTCATTACCAAGAAAACAAATGAAACATTTAACATTTATTATGAAGTGAATAAATGCGACAATCAGAACTGCAAAGCTGACGGAACCTACAGCATCTCCTGGAAATCCAGCAACTCCAAAGATGCCAACATCAACTGCTCAGACCTGAAAATGGTTACGTCACCGGTTTCATGCAAGGGACAGGTCAAAATTGAAGGAAATACTGCTGCACCCGTGAGTGCAACAGAAGCGACCTGCAATGAAACCTATAAATGCAATGAAGACAAAAAACCTATCCAGGAAATCGTCATTTCAGATTGCAACACATCCAATGCAGCAAATGCCTGCATCACAACCCCGCTAATCCTCGACAGATATCGCGTTTACGTCGTCCTTTAATTTATAGCTTCTATTTCACAAAAAGAGCGTTGCCGATTTGGCAACGCTTTTTTTTGTTACAGCTCAGCCAGGGTTAATTCATATATCTATTAAATATGGCGTATTTCACAATTTTTAGGCAGAATTGATGAGAGCCGGGGGGCCGAGAAGGCAGGCGTCCGGTGGACGGCTGGCATCGCAGAGCCCAGTGAGCAAATGAAATGAACGAGTTGGAGAGCCAACAGGCTCGGGAAACGAAGTTCATTTTATATTGCGAACTGAGGACAGGGGCAAAGCC
>JAZRVP010000215.1:0-5283 GCA_045599245.1 Myxococcota bacterium | reverse complement strand
GGCGATAACGGGTTTTGGCGTTTCGTCTTTTGCAGGCGCCGTCTGGACGTCGTGTTTGGGAGCGGCGGCGATAACTGGCTTTTCGACCTCGTCTTTTGCAGGCGCGGTCTGGACGTCGTGTTTGAGTTCGGGGACGATTTCCGGTTTGGGGGATTCTGTCTTAGCCGGTTCCGGAGCGGAAGCCGCCACCAAAAGCTCGTCGAGATCGACGTCGTTTTCGCTTTGCGCCGTCTCTTTCTTTATGTCGAGGAGTGCGCCGACTTCATCAAGTGCCTGCATCGCAGCAAAAATATCGTCATCGGCGCTGTTCAGACTGTTTTCCTGAACTGTTCCGTACGCCAGAAGTTCATTGTCCGACGTTTGCGCCAGCGCAGATGATGAAAATAAAAGACTCAATGTTGCGAGTATCAGAATGCGCTTTGTTTTCATAATCATTGCCTCCCGAGGCTGAAGATAATCCCGCACAAGTGCTACCCCTATAATCATTGGGAGGCGAATTTTTAGACTATTTTAAAGCGGCTAAGGAACCTCTTCTCTAATCCGAGAGTCCACTCAAATCGATATCGTTTTCTTTTTTGATGACTGGTGCTGTATTGATAAGAGCTTTGAGTGCATCATCTGCGGTGTCTGCTGTTGCTGAGCCCTCGAGAGTGTGAAGTTCACGCTGTGTGACGTTGACTTTGGGGGCAAAGCACTGGTGATAGAAATTGTTGATGATTTCTGCCAGATGAGGGGATTTGTCGTTTTCGATCGAGTAGTCTTTTGGGTCGACGGATGAGCATGTGAAACGTCTTCCCATGGATGAATTGAGACAAATTTGAAGCATTGAATTGTTGGTCAATCCGGAAATTACAAACGGCGCGTTTGGCATTTCTTCAAAACGCGATGAGCTTTGAAGGACGTCTCGAACTTTTTTCAAATCATCCGAAGACGACATGGTTGAATCGAATGTGACGGGCAGTTTGATGTCAAAATGCCGGAAAGCGGCAGGGAAGGTCTGATAGACCTCCATAAGTTTTAGGAAAGCCTCATTCTGTCGATTTGTTTTAAGAAGAATGTCGGCCTGGATGAGTTTTGATTGGGCTTCAATCAAAGACATTTTAGGCGGCAGATTTTTCTGCAGTTCCTCGGCCATTTGACTGGCTTTTTCCAGGTCACCATCACGCCATCTGATGTATGTTCTGAGGTGATCGAGGACGGAACGCATGGATTTGAGCTCTGTTTCATTCAGGATGCTTTCTTGATAATCGACGAAAAATTCAGCGGTTCTGCGTCCCAGAGAATCGCTGACGGCATAATAATATATGGGGGTTGGAATGACGTAAAATGGGACGAGAAAGGATTTGATGTTTCGCGGATTGAGAGCTTCTTTGAAGAGCTTTTGATTCGTTGACCAGAGTTTTCCGGTCATCGTTCTATAGTCTTTTTGTAATTCTTTGACGCGAGGTTTAATTTCAGGCTTGAACATCCAGAATGGTTCGAGTCGAAGGTATGCGTCGAGGGCTTCTTTTGTTCGTTTTAACGCATCGTTAGTGATGGCGTAATAGACGATGTTGTTAGCCATGTCGACCTGTTCTTTGAGCAGGCTGTCGTAACCGAGTCGTCCTGGCGCATCGACGACGGTTTTCATGAGTTGCCATGATTTTTCAGAGAATCCCATGGCGAAAAGCACATCAGCCATTCGACTTCGTTCTTCCATTTCCGTGTGAATGACGTGACGTTTTTCAACTTTTCGTTTTCTGGCTTTCAGCATTGCGTTGATTGCTTTTTGCCAGCTTCCGTCGATGAGATAAACGCCGCACAATTCCTTGAAAGGACTTGTGATGCAGTCTCTTTCTTTAGGGCCTAAAGCCATGAGATAATATTCGACGGCATTGTCGAGTTCGAGCATGATGGCGCAGCTTCTTCCGTGATTGACGAGAACGACGCAGGAAGAACCGGCGGCGAAATCAACGGAACGCTGACTGGCGCGGTAAGATTCGAGATGCTGATGGCGTGCATCCTCAAGTGCGGTGAGATCATTGTAGGCTCGAGAAGCCCAAAAAGAGTCTTCACCCTTGATCGAGTGTTCGGCAATGGCTCTGGCTTCGTCAAAACGATCGAGTTTAATGAGAGCCCAGACGGCATCTTCGGCGAGTTCGGCATGATACAGGTCGGCGACTTTTTTGTGTATGTCGAGTTCTTCCTGTCGCATATCGAGTTCTGCATAGATATCGGCGAGATCTTTGTAAAGTCGCTGATGCCAGACCTCAAGCTCGCTGTTTTGTGGCGTTCCGGAAGGCGTGTTGCAGTATTTAGATTCAAAAATGCGAATCGTTTTTTTCATATACTGCTCAGCTCTGAGATGATTTCCCTCACCATTCCAGAAGACGTAAGCCATAGCGTAGTTTGCGCCGATGAGATTTGGGTCTTCTTTGAGGAGTTCTTCGGCTTGCTGGCGTCCCTTGATGTAATGACCGGAAACGACATTCTCAAAGACGCTTTTTTCCTTAGCCGAACTGAAAATGACTTCGAGAGCGAAAGCCTGAGCGGCGCCAAGAGAGGCGAGAAGGAATACGCTCAGGCAGAGAAGAAGGAGGATGCGTTTCATTGTCAAGACTAGTGTTTAAGGGCTTTTACAGAGAGTGTTTTGAGAGGCTGAGCGATGGCGTCGCCAACGACAATGGAGGCGTCTCCGACGCCGGGTGCGAGCTGGAGACGATGACAGAAGAGCGGCATTGCAAGTTCTTCAATGTCTCTGGCTGAAACATAGGTTCGCTTGTTCATAATGGCATAAGCCTGGAGCGCGGGAACGGCCTGAACGATTGAACGGGTCGAAGCGCCTTGTAAACAGCGGCTGTCGTCACGAATGTTGCGGATGATATCGACGAGACATTCCATGACATCATCGGTAACGGCAACATCTTGTCGGACTGTTTTTCTGGCGTCGAGGACATCTTTGACGGAAATTTGCGGCATATTGCATTTTTCACGGGGTCGTCCCCAGCTTCGAATGACTTGAAGTTCAGCATCACGAGAAATATTGGTCATTCGGACTTTGAACATGAAACGGTCAAGCTGTGCGATGGGAAGAGGGTAAGTCCCGACGGCATCGAGGGGGTTCTGTGTTGCGATGACGAAAAAGAGGTCTGAAAGTTTGTGAGTGACGTTGTCGATGGTGACTTGCTTTTCGCCCATGGATTCGAGCAGAGCGGACTGAACTTTAGGCGATGTACGGTTGATTTCATCGACGAGAGCGATGTGTGTGAAGATAGGGCCTCGTCGGAAATGAAACTGACCGGCATCTGGATCGAAAACCATGACACCGGTAATGTCGCCCGGGAGCAGATCGGGGGTGAACTGCATACGTCTGAATGCGTTCATATCATCCTGAACGCCGTCGTCACTGATGCTTGCGCCGAGCGCTTTGGCGAGCGTGGTTTTGCCGCTTCCGGGGAAGTCTTCAAGCAGGATATGACCGTCGGCCAGGAGTGCGACGATGATGAGGTTGATGACATCATCTCGCCCCATAACATCAAAGCGCATACGCTTCTGAAGCAGGTCAACGATTTGAAAGACATGATCGAATTGTTCGCTCATTTGAACTCCGGAAAAAGGCCGATATGAAAAGCCGGCTATGGATAAAGGGATAAGGTAATGGATTGTAAGGATGGAACTGTCCAGTGAGGGCAGAACTACACAAGAGCATAACTTTTTAGGCGCAAAATAGGAAAAAAAAACGCCGACCGTATCCATTTTATGGATAGTGTGGCGAATGGCGCGTATTGCCGTGAGGCAATAGCGCCATGAGGCTCGGCTGCTTTTAGCGTTGGGCCGCCATATCACATGAATAGTTAGCAGCACAGTGATAAATGTCTTCTTTATAACGGAAAATTTGATTGAATTAATCCCTGAAACGAGCCTGCAGTGCTATCTATATAATTAATGTTTTTATTTGTTCATCAGACAAATGTGTTGCTTTTTGGATATCATCAACACTCACACCAATTTTGAGAAGACGTTTGGCAATATCGAGTGTATTATCTTCAATAATCTTTGGTTTTGCATCTTCGATAATCTTTGGTTTTGCATCTTCGATGATTTTGAGTTTAGCATTTTCAATGACTTCTTCATCGTGTGCTTTGAAATAATCTTCCATCATCTTATTGACGTTCATGTTTTTATCTCCTTTGGATTTGTCGATAGGCAGCCTGCATTCAGTCATTGTCTCTATGATTTGGATATCCGCTTTTTCGACGTTCGACATACGCGGATTGCTTCGCAAATAATTATAATATTCCTTTGCGCCTTTGTCGACATACTGCTTGAATGCTTCAAAAACGGTGTTCCAGTTGGTATTCATGCGTTCGTAGTCGGTTTCATTCATGCTGAGCGGCTCGATGAGATTTATCCAGAAATCGGGGATGACGGCTTTGAGCTCATTGGGAAGATCCGGCATCATGTCATAAAGAGATCGCGCAGCCGTCCACTTTTCTTGTCCAAAGTAAACGATGAGTGAAATCACCGGAATGAGCTTGCTTTCCGGCATTTCAGCAATTTCCGGATATTCTTTTTTGAGATTTCCTTCGGTCTGTGCCGAATATGCCATTGCATCGTAGAGCATCATTCTGACCGGCATAAATTGACATATATCGGTTTGTTCCTCAACCCCGAGAAATAGATATCCCATATTGTCGTCGTGTTTATATACGGCAAATTTGAATAAATCCCTGAACCGGGTCAAAAACTGTTCTATTTTTGACTTTTTAGCCCCAGATTTTTTTACAGATTTTGAGGAATTGTCTGCGTTTTGGTTTGTTTGCAAATCATTATTGGAACTGTTGGCTTCATCTTTGTCATAAAACCAAACGATTTGCTCGATATTGCCCGGTCTGAGCTGGTCAGGCTGAATGACCTGATGACCGGAATACACATAATAATTGAACAGGTCTGCAAAACGTTTGTTATCCGATGCGTATGCCTTAAAAACAGAATCTTTTTCGCCCATCATGACCTCCTGCGTAAACAGAACGAGGATTGTTCCGTGGCATTATAATTGGGCAAAAAATCGATTTTGGGCCAAAAATAATTCGGATGGATGGTGGCGCCGCCTATTGCCTGCGGCAATACGGCACACGCGCGGCGGCTATTTTCCCAGTCGAGGCGTTGTGCACAACGCCTCAACAGGGGAAATACGCCGCCGCCCCGAGGCTGTTTCATACGCCTCGGAAAAAATTTTGTGCGACACGCCTAAGGCGGGATCTATCTTCCAAACGGCTAAAATTAGAATTTAGTAGATTAGGA
>JAZRVP010000214.1:0-15309 GCA_045599245.1 Myxococcota bacterium | reverse complement strand
GGTGAAGTCGTAACAAGGTATCCCTACGGGAACGTGGGGATGGATCACCTCCTTTAACGGATCATTCAATGATTTCGTGGTCATACGCACTTCTCGCTGCGTAGCATGCTGCGCAGTTACGAATTTCTCTCTCGGGTTTTCTATGGGCTTGTAGCTCAGCAGGTTAGAGCGCACGCCTGATAAGCGTGAGGTCGTTAGTCCGAGTCTAACCAGGCCCATTATAGCCGGCAGCCATTGGTTGCCGGTTTTTTTTGTCTTTGAAACAGCTTTGCTGCCTGGTGTCGTCAGGTAAAATACTGTTTATGTTAAGGATGGAAAATGTATCCCAGATGGCATTTCCTGCTTGCATTGATTTCTGGTTTCTGTGCATAGTTAAAAAGTGGATACTGATACAGCATCCGTTGAGTGTGGTGGTGTGTTCGAGTTACACACCTGCCGGTGTGAACCGGATTCTGTTTGAAATATTGAATGGAGTCGTTGTGAGACGTATAATATATTTATTGGTCTCGGCGTGGATTGTTTGGCCTTCATTTGCATTTGCCAATGATTGTGGGAATATCAACGAGGACGAGACCTGGCTAAACGGGCTGGACGCAATGAAATGGGGGCTTGAAAACCAGGATTATGATTTGACACTGGATGCGGGGCGTTCGATATATTCAATTTGTCCAAGTTCACCGGTTTATTTATACTATTTGGCAAAGGCATTCAAGGCCAAGGGGGATGAAGCCAAGGCACGCGAATATATATACAAAGCTTCGGATTCAACCTATGAATTTGCGACGCAGCCTCAAATTTCACAGCTGATTTGGTATGAACGTTTTGAGCTTGATCATCCGGAGCAGTCGGCTAAGGCCGTGGAAGAACTCAAAAACAGGGTCGCTGAGTTGTCAGAAAAGGAGTGTGTTGACAATGTTGTTGTGACTGACCATGGCAAAGACAAACTATATGTGGGTACCTGGGCTGGGGCCGGGGTCGGTATATCGGGACTTGCGCTCACGATAGTGGGGGCTGTTCTTGCCGCCAAGGATGATGAAAAGATCGAACTCAAGTCAAGGCGCGAGATGCTTGAAGGGGAGCAATTTCCGCATAAGATTCAGTCGATGGACGTCAAAAAGACATATACAGCCGGACTTGCATTGCTTGGAACCGGGATTGGTTTGACAGTGGCTGGTTCGATATTAACCGGTATTATGGGTTATCAGTACACACATTACGATGAGAAGCCTGTAACAGTATCCGTCGGTCTAAACCATGTCAGTTTTGAAATGAATTTTTAAGTGTAAATAAGGAGTATATATCATGAATAAGCGTCTAATTATTGTGTGTTCAGTCATGGCAGCGGCTATTATGGGGTGCAGTTCGGAGCAAGTGGTCGATTTGGGTTATGACTGCGTCAATGAAACAAAATGTATTGATAAAGATACGATGGCGAGTTGTGTAAATGGCGAGTATAAAGAAGTCCATTGTGAAAATGAATGTAATTTCACAACCAACCAATGTGTAGAGAATGAATGTGACGATGGCTACAAGTCGTTTTGCAAAGGAAATTATAGAAATTATTGTGAAAACAAATTAAAAGCTGAAGAGGAGTGTCCGAAATTTTGCAATCATGGTAAATGTGTTGACTGTATAGAAGATTCGGATTGTACAGCGGTTGACAATGCTGCAAGCGTTTGTTCCGATACCGGTACATGCGAGATTAAATGCGATAGAAACTATTTATTATCGTCTGATGGTGGGACTTGTGAACCGTTTGTCTGCAAGGCGGATGATGTATCCGGTTGTTATAAACCGAAACATGGAAGTGCTGAGTGTCGTGTATTGGAGTGTCAGGACGGTGAGGCGGATTGTTCCGTGTCGGCTGTATGCGATTTTGTTTGTGAAAAGGATTTTGTCAAGACAGCCGATGGGCTTGAATGTGAGCCGGTTGCTTGTACTGAAAGCGATTTATCTCGGTGCAATCCTCCTGAGAATGCAACGCCGGCTTGTCAAATTACGACCTGCCGTGATGATGACGAGGACTGTATTGCGTCAAATCGATGTGATTTTGTTTGTGATGATGGGTATGTGAAGACAGCAGATGAGAGAGGTTGTGAGGCTTTTGTTTGCAATACAGATAATTTGTCCAATTGCTCCCATCCAGAGTATTCATCGGCAGTTTGCGTGCGAAATCGGTGTGGATTTGAGTGTGATTCATCGCATATTAAGTCTGGAGATTCATGTATAGAATGTACCAATGATGATATTTCGCGATGTTCGACTGTGGTTAATGCATCGATTTCGTGCAGTGAAAGCAAATGTAAATACACTTGTTTGGAAGGATGCTACACTTGGAGCGATACAGCTAAAAGCTGTGTTATGATTGATAAAAATCATGACAATGTACCCGATTGCTATGATACGGTGAATTGTGATGATAAAAATATTATCTGCTTGAATACGGCTGACGATTTTATTCATCTTCCCGATTATTTTGATTCGGATGGCCATGTCAAACCTGATTATGAGGGTAAATACAGTGGCAAAAGTCAGTATGATGTCACTTTTTATTTAATGAATGATGTCAATCTTAAAGATGTCGTGAAAACCATTGTGGATCCGTCAGAAAAGGAATGTTTTGCAGATGGATGGACTTCGCCATCCATCAGGAATCTTGTTCTAAAGACCCCTCAAGATGAGGATAAGCGTATTATATATCAATATGATATCAATGGTGAGACTGTGAATTGTTCTATGAATACCAGTCTTTGGAAAACATTGGATAATTCTAAGATATCAAATTTGATGCTCGAACTTAATGTTAAATCGGATTTGGATAATGATAAATCGAATATATCATTCTCTGCATTTGTGGAAAAAGTAACTAACAGTGAGTTGGCGGATGTCAGTTGGATGGGAAAAATCGATATTTCTCCTGAAATTTCAGAGAAAATAAAAAGCCTTGGTGGAATTGCGGCAGAGGCTGTTGATACGAAGATGCGCCGTGTTTATTGTGTGAATTCATCCATTGAGGCTTCTAAAGCGAACAATGTCGGATGTGTGATTGGACTCATGAAAGGTGGTGATTTTTCAAATGAATCCGATGGAACAGAAAAAGTCATTGTCAATCGGGTCAATATCATTGTTTCTAACAGTTATGCAGGTGGTTTGATCGGAAAAGTGGAGAAATCGCCGACGAAAGATGGCAAAGTCAGCATTCGAAATGTTAAGAATATTGTCGAGAATATGAAATCATACGAGTTTGTTGGCGGTTTGATCGGAGATGTCTCTCATGCAGATATTGTGGATGTCGGAAATTCATATAATTCGATAATGTGTTCGAATAATTGTGGCGGTTTGATTGGAATTGTTGAACAACCGTCTAAGATACATGATATCGTGAATGTAATTTATGGGGGAATAACGGGGAATAATTATGGACTGGATGTTTATATTGGAAAAATTGGTGGCTTGATTGGGGCAATTCAAAGGTATGGAATGCCGGAAGAACAGACTTCTGGTAATGATAATATCACTGAGATATATAATATTAAACAGACTGTGGATAATGATAAAGTTGCTATCCTGGGTAAGACTGAAATTGGCGGGTTAATTGGAAGTATATACAATATTTTGTATCAGGAACTTGATGTATCTATTCATGATGTTGAGAGCCAAATGCCAATTGTGAAAAGCAATATGGATGAAAACCAAACTGTGACTGATGGAGGTTTGATTGGTATTGGATGTGGCACTCAAAATTATCCTCTGAAAATTGCCAATGTTAAAAATCGAGTAAAAATGGTAGATAATGGTTCAATAACCGGTGGGTTTATTGGGGAGGCGGAATGGGTGAATTTTAAAAACATCGATCATCAGTTTGAAAGTGTGACGGGTTATGGTCAATGCGGTGGATTTGTTGCACAAGCAAACTCGTGTGAATTCAATGATATTCTCAATATTAATGCCAAGTTTGACACGAAAGAAGACGGTGAATCGACAGAAACTGATGAAACGGGGGGCGAACAACCCGAGAATAATAAGAATTCTGAGACTTTTTTGGGGGTTCGTAATATCAATAAAACTTTCGACACAACATCTTATCAAGGTAATTACGGCGTTGGGGGATTTGCAAATCTCTTAATGGGTAAAACATCTATAAAAAATGTTAAAAATGACGTTCAAATGTTGAGTATGACTGGAAATCAAGATTATAGTATTGGTGGTTTCGTCAATTTGATTAATTATTATTTTTATTATGGAATGACCTCGTTCTCGGATATTGTTTTGGAACATGTGACGAATCGCGTACAGAAGTTGGATGGCGCCTGTGATGAAGGTGGCAAGGACAAAAAGAGTCTGGAGACTTGTTTGCATATCAGTGGTTTTTCTTCAAAAGCTCAGAATTGTAAGATTGAAAATGTCAAAAATGAAGTCGGAGAAATGACAGGATATTCTATCTCTGGATTCTCAGACGAACTTCAAAATGCAGAAATTCATTTGGTTGATTCCAGAATAAAAAAAATGACTCTTTTGGATGATATGGCTGGTTTTTCTTTTAATTTTTATTCCAGTAACGAAATTGGTCGCATTCGCAGTATTGTTGAAAATGTAGATGCGGATTCGATGTGCAATCAAAAAAATAAGAACTGTTATGGAACGGGTTTTGTTTATTTCCGTAGATTTCCAAATTCTAAAAAATCTGTTGCAATCTCAGATATTTTTTCCGCATATTACATCAATGGTGGCACTTATGATAAAACTTTGTCTGACGGTTTTTTGTATGTTAAACCTACTGATAATGATACAAAAGTATTATTAGACAAGTCAGTTTTGGCTGAACGATGTGTTACTTATTCAGATATGGAATATCACTCGAATGATGAAAAGCTAAAGATTAAAGATGCTCAGGTTGCTTGCGTGAATTTCACGCCAAAAAACGGCAGTTCCATTTATTATTATGCGCCTGATGATACCTATACTCCATTCCCAGATGCGAATAGTGAATATCAATGTGGTGATATGTGCATTGGCTATATTTCTCAAAAGTCGGTGGATGAAATCGTTGAGACATTAAATGGCACTAAGAGTGACGAACACTATTGGAAAAAGGAAGCGTTGACGATTGGAGAATCGACGGTTGAGATGCCGGTTTTGGAACTCAAAAATGCCGGTTGTATCAGTCCAATTTGTAAGGATGACGAGGGGACTGGTGATGGTGGTAATGACGGCGGAAATGACGGCGGATGAAATGGCGATGCGATGATGAGATAATTTCGTGACGAGTTCGTGCACCTGTGGTGCTGATCGTTTGAAAGCTATTTGATTTATTGTATCCCAACGCTGGATTGAGTATTATTCTAGCAGCTTTTGCCGTTCCTCGGCCGGGGCATTGTGCCTTCTTAAACGCATCCTGTCCAATTGGCGTCACTCAACTCGTCATGCCGTTGACGTGTTCATATAATTTGGTTGAAACATGAAAAAGTCAATTTTGCTCTCTTGCCTTGTTCTTCTCACTCTGACTGGGTGTTCACTCAAAGAGGTTGTTGAACATGGCAAAACAAAGTGTGATGCTGAGTACGTCGTTGTTTCTGAAAACCTGATTTGTCGGATGAATGCCGAGCAGAAGTTGTCTGAGTGTTCAGGACATTTACACTCCATTGAAGTCGGCTATTGTCCCGGTGGTTTTGACGTTTGCGGCATCGATGAGAATGGTGCGAACTTTTGTCATATCGCTTGTGCTGAGGAACAGGCCTTTTGTGATTTTCAATGCGTCAGTTCAAACGCCAATGATTATTGCGGTGCCAGGGGGAATTGCAATTCCGACGAAGAAACGAGTGACGATTATAAAGGCGTAAAATGCGAAGGCAGTTTTTCCTGTGTGGATGGAAAATGTGTCGAATGCACCAGTGATACCGACTGTAATCCGCCCGAAAATGCCGAGGCCGTTTGCTCTGACCATATTTGCGTTTTCAATTGCAGTACAGGTTTTGTCAAAACATCCGACGGACGTGGATGTGAACCTTTTTCCTGTACCAAGACTGATATTTCCGGGTGCACTCCGCCTGAGCATTCAACGCCATTTTGCCAGATTTCAACATGCAGCGATGAGGATAAAGATTGTGTGCCGTCCAGTGTCTGTGATTTCTTCTGTGACGATGGCTATTTGAAATCTCTGGATGGACTCACCTGTGACGCATTTGTTTGTGATGATGAAAATTTGACAAATTGTCAGAAAAATTTGCCGGATTTTGCCGTGGCTTCATGTTTTAGCAATCGATGTGACTACGAATGCGATTCTTTACACGTCAAATTAGATAATGCATGTGTCGAGTGCTCTGATGATAATGCCTCTCACTGTCCTTCGATTGCTAATGCAACCGTGTCATGTCGTGATAATAAATGTCAATACACCTGTCAGGATGGTTGTTATTCATGGAATGATGATTCTAAAACCTGTGCCATGATCGACGAGAATAAAAACAATGTTCCCGACTGCTATGATGCCATTAATTGTGATGCCAGTGATGTGATTTGTATTACAACAGCCGATGATTTTCTTCATCTTCCCGATTATTTTGACAGCAATGGAAAAGTCAAACCGAATTATGAAGGCAAATATTCTGGCAAAAAAGAGGATGATGTGACGTTCTATTTGATGAACGACATCAATTTGGAAGAAGTCGTTGCAACGAGTGTAGATCCTGAAGCAAAAGAATGTCATGCCACCAAGTGGAATGCACCGGATTTAAAAAATCTCGTACTCAAAACGCCGCTCGATAGTGACAAACGCATTTATTATCAGCATGATTTCAATGGCGAGAGTGTGAATTGCACGATGAATTCAAGCCTGTGGAAATCTTTGGATGAAGGCAGGATTTCGCATATTAAAATCGAACTCGATGTGGCTGCGGATGAAGTTCATTCGGCTTTTGTCGAGAATATGACAAATTGTGAACTCAATGATGTAAGTTGGAAGGGAACGATTGAAATTCCTGACAAGAAGGATGGCAGTGTACTTGGTGGTATTGCCGGGAAGGCTCAGAATACGAAATTCCGTCGTGTATATTGTGATGGCTCAACGATTATTGCGCCTCAAGTCGATGCCGTTGGCTGCGTCGTTGGTGTGATGTCCGGCGGCGATTTTTCCAATGAATCGGACAGTTCATCCGGCAACGTCAAGAATCGAGTTGAAAAAATAGCTGCGAATCGTTCCGTTGGCGGCCTCATGGGGGAATTGCATCCGGCTGCAGGGGCAAAATCCAGAGTTGTCGTCAGGCATGTTCAAAATAATGTGGATACAGTGATTGGATCACAAAATGTCGGTGGCTTGCTCGGGCAGATTTCTGATGCCGAAGTTACGAATATCGACAACGCGTTGAATGTCGTACAGGGAAATCAAAATGTCGGTGGTTTGATCGGAAATGTTGCTCCTGTATGCCTCATTCATGATGTGAAAAATAAGATTAATACAGGAATACTTGGCTCAAAAAAAGACGGTCAGAATTTTGCCAGCTCGTTTGGTGGCTTGCTCGGAAGTGTCCATAATAAGATTGACAAAAATACGCAGAGTGTGTTGGATGCCAAAGTCACTGAGATTTATAATATTGTTCAAACTACGGCAAATGATGAGGTCATGGTCAGTGCAGCCTATGATGTTGGTGGTTTTATCGGTGGCATTGGTCGCAACAACAATACGGAATATGAGGTCTCTGTTCATAATGTCAGCAGTCAAATGCCTGTCGTTATGGGGTTAACTAACTGGGATGATGTCGGTGGTTTTATCGGTAGCAGCTATGGGGGAGCTAAAAATACTGTGAGGATTTCCAATGTCACAAATCGTGTTAAAACCGTAAAAAATAGTTTTTCCGCTGGTGGGTTTATTGCGAATGCAATGTTTACTCAATTTGAAAATATTCTCAATGAGTTTGAAAATGTGTCATGTGTGGGATCCTGCGGTGGTTTTATAAGCAAAGACGAAAGTTGCAGTTATAAAAATATAAAAAATACAAATATCGTTCATGATGATGACAACTTTTATGGTGTTCAGCTCGTTTATGATGAAAAAAAAGGTGGCGACTTATCTAGCAATTTTGGTGTGGGTGGCTTTGCAAATCTCATAAAAGGCGCATCAACTTTAGACAATATCCAGAATGATATTCATTCGGTTGTTATGTCTTCAAAATTAAGTACAAACTGGCCGGCCGCCGGTTTTATCGCTCGCGGAAATCAATTTTATTATTCAAACAATATTCAATTTGACACGATTAGTGTCAAAAATGTCACAAATCGCGTGGATAGTCTTTCTTCGACTTCGACTTCCTCTGCTTCCTCTTCGACAGGTGGTTTTGCTGGTAGTGCAAGAAATATATCTGTTCAAAATTGCTTGAATTCAATACGGAGTATATCGGGCGGTTTCGTATCTGGTTTCGCTGGCGCATTGAGCAATAATGCAGAGGTCAGTGTCATAGCCTCTTCGGTTGAACAGTTGAGTTTTACAAAATCTTTTGCAGGCTTTTGCGGCAAGTTTGGCTCAAATACTGACATTTTAAATATTATGAGCCTTGCACGTAGAATCGATCTTTCTCATTGCTCTCAATTTGAGCTTTGCGCAGGTGTCGGATTTGCTTTCTTTGAAGCAGGTAAAGAAAACAAAGCAATAAATAATGTCGTTTCTTTGGCTAACTTTGAAGGGCAAAAGAATAAAAATGTAGAAATTTCATTGGAGCATGTGAGTGGTGCCATCGATTTTACGGGATATGATTCGAAAATTAAATCGGATAATCCCGATGATAAATATGAATTTAATAATCTGGTTGCTCTTACCACGTTTCAATTAATTAGTAATATTGATATTAATATATTTTCCATTATCAATGCGATGGTCTCTTCGACATCTTTTAAGCCTATAGACGGGAGTTCCATCTATTATTATGCGACATCAGATAAGGTTTCTGCGATGCCGGATGCTTCGAAATGCGAGGGAATGTGTACGGCATTTCCCACGAACAAGTCAGTTGATGACATCGTTAAGAGCATGAATTCAGGGGTGAAATTTCTTATTTGGTCCAAAGGCATGCTGAAACTGGGTGAGCAGAATGTCGAAGCTCCTGTCATCGGTGTGAACGATATGAAAGAGAGTATTATTGGATTTATTCAGCCCGATGTTGTCATTGGATATCAGGAAAAGGAATAATTCATCGGACCCCCCAAAAAATAAGGCCGGGCGTATCGTCAGATAGCCCGGCCACGGCGCGTCGTATGCGCATTTGCGCATAGACGCGTCTACTCTTCGTCATCAATCATCATGTCGGCATTTTCCAGTTTTCTCAACGATTTGTAGTCGTACGTGTTGCCATATTTGACATCGCCCGTTGCCATGCCTCGAACCAGCCAGCGAATGCGCATTTCCGATGAACCGTGGTCAAAATTCTCTCTCCTGTTCTCTCCAAGTGCGTCATCCCCAACGGCTATTGCGGCATTCAGGGCGTTTTCTATATCATCTTCCGTAATGGCATCCGTCTTTTCATCATATCGATTTGCCCAGACACCGGCATAAAAATCAGCTTGAAGCTCGGTTTGAACCGCCACCAGATTGGCTTTTTTTTCATTTCCTCGCGCTCGAAGTCTTTCCTCTCGATCTCCATATTTGTCCAGATCCCCTATTAAATTCTGGATATGATGACCATACTCATGCGCGATCACGTATGAAATCGCAAACTTTCCACTCGCGTCTACCGCTTCACTCATGTTCGCAAAAAAGTTTAAATCGAGATAAACAGTCTCATCTTCGGAACAATAAAAAGGCCCATCTTCCGTCGATGCGACACCGCAACCCGTTTTAACATCGTCTGTAAATATATTAATTTTCGGTTTTCTATATTTCTTTTTATATTCTCTAAACAGTTCAGACCAAACATCGTTGATATCCGTCGCAGTCTGATTGATATAATTTCTGAGTTCGGCTTCACTTCGGAATAGTCCGTCACCATATTTGCTATGAAGACGGCTCTTTTTTGCCCGGGATTTTTTGTGCGTTTCCCATGAATCCCAGACATCATCGTCGTCATCATAGTCTTCGGCTTCGTCGTACCAGTCACTCTCTTCTTCTTCAAAAAAAGAGCAATGGTCATCTTCTTCGCAGTCTTCATCTGTGCTTTCTTCATCCAGACTTTCTGCGATTTGACTTTCTTCGGCCGGGTTTTCTTCCTCGTCAACGAGAAATAAAAGAATGCCAAATACGAACACAATCCCTATGATTATCCCCAATATCAAAGAACTCGCCGATCCTTGGCGAAGCCAGCTGCGATTTGGCATTTTCCAATCCTTTATTACCCTATAAAACGTTTAGAATACGGATGAAATCCTTGAAGCTGAGGGATTCTGCGCGGACCGAAGACTCAAAGCCGATCGATTCGAGCTTTTGCGTCCATCCGGCCTTGTCGATACCATGATATCCAGCCAGAGCATTGATAAGGGTTTTTCGCCGAAGTGAAAATGCGGCATGGACGAGTTTTCTGAATTCTGCCTCGGCTGTTTTGTCGAGTTCGCGTTTACGCGGGGCGAATTTAATGACCGTGCTATGAACTTTTGGAGCCGGTCTGAAGGCTTGCGGCGGGACGTCGAGAACGTGTTCGATATCGTGATAATACTGGCTCACGACGGACAGTGCGCTGTAATGGTTTGCACCGGGTTTGGCTAGATAACGCTGAGCCACTTCGCGTTGAAACATGAGAACCATTCCGACGAGGGGATAATCTTCGTCGATGAAACGGAAGTAAATCTGTGACGCGACGTTATAGGGCAGGTTTGAGACGAGAATCGGTCTCTGAGCGGCATCCGAACAGAAATCGGGGAGTGGTTCATTCAGGGCGTCGCCGTTTATTACTGCAAAGTCCTGGATTTCCGAGAAAGTATTTTTAAGATATTGGGCGCAGTGATCGTCTTTTTCGAGGACGGTAATTGGGCGTTCCAGTTTGCACAGAGCGAGAGTAAGGGCCCCGGCGCCCGGGCCGATTTCGAGAATATGAAGGGGCCTGAAATTATCTGCTTCGCGAGCTATGGTTCGGGTAACATTTTCATCGAGCAGGAAGTTCTGGCCCAGGCTTTTTTTCAGACGTCGCTGGAGCCCATCGACGAGGGCTCCGGGGGTTAAATCAAAAATCGTCATAATTAACGGGCGCGTCTGCGAAGTGTGGCAAAGCCAAACATGCCGAGAAGGCCAAGAAGCGCGGCAGAAAGTGGCGCTGATGAGTTTTCAAGTGGATTTGCGCTGCATTTGGACTTCGGTTCCGGCGTCGGAATAACGTGTTCCAATCTCGATTTTTTGTCGACAACGACTGTCACGGCGTCTTCATCCGGGGCGCCGCTCAGCTTGATGGTGTATGTATCGGCCGGAAATTCCTGTTCCCATGGACAGACATATTCCTCGATATGACCCTCGGAATTCTTCAGCTCAAATTTCGTCGCGCCTTTCGGGCAGCGAACGCGCAAAAAGCCCTTTGAATCAGCTTCTTTGAGCTCAGGAATCTTCACGATTGTGCCTTTTCCTGCCTCGACATTGATCGTTTCCTTGCGAGCCTGATAGTCTTCTTTGGTTGCAATCACAGGATACGAACCCGGCAGCACTTTGGCGTAAAATGGACACGTCGTTGTCGAAACATCGCCCAGACCGCTAATGGCAAGCTGAATTCCCGGCTGTTCACATTCGATTTCGAGTGTCACAACGTTGCCGCACTTATTTTTGACATCCTTAAAATTCTTTTTCAGTTCTTTATAAATGTCCGGGTTTTCTTTCTGTATTGAAGCCGGTTTTTCGCTGAGAATTTCATAGTGATAGTAGGCATTCGCGCAGTCGCCGGTCAGGTGATAAATTCTGGCGAGTGTGTATTCTGTGTAGACGTCGCTGGTGCAGATGGACATGGCTTTGAGGGCCATATTCAGGGCTTCGTCGTAATTCTTGTTGGCAGCCGCATCTGCGCTCAAGCCGGAGAGATTATAAAAATTCATGCTGTCTTCTTCGGACAGAGTGCTGCAATCGATTTCAGGGCGTCCTGCAAATGCTTGGACGGGCATAAGAGCAAACAATAGACCGGTCAGACCGAAGGCTAATGTGCGCATTGACGATGCTCGAAAACGACGAATTATATCCATTTGTAACACTCCAAATAAAAACCCAAAAGAGACAGCCCAAACTAGACCGTATTAATTGTATCCAGATATGGCGCAAAATAACATCAATGTCAAGGTTGGCGGCTTATTTGGCCTTGGGAAACGTCCTATGGCTGACGCCATACGGCCGTGGCCAGGGCTATGCGCTTGCAGCGCATACACCCTGGCTTTCATTTTGTTTTATTGGCGAACACAGTGGCCGGTTGCAACGGTGGAACGCGCGTTGGCTCCCAGGCATTTGTCACCATTGTAGCAGTCTGCATCCGTGCGGCAGGCCTGTCCTGTCTGGCTTGGACGGGCGGCCGGTACATTGTTGTTCGTATTGCTGTTTGACGGTCTTGAGACGGCATTATTCGTGTTGTCGCCCGCTCTCGAAACTGAAATGTCACTCGCTGAATGCGTGTTGCTTGGGCGTGGAACCGCGATCGGATTGCTGTTCTTATTCGGTTGATCGGCTGAAGGTCGTGCCACGCCATTGTCTGCCGGACGGGCAACCGCATTGTTGTTGTTCACGTTCTTGTTATTGTTCACGTTGTTGTTGCCGCCGGCCGGGCCTGCCGGCTGACGTGCCGGCGGAACCGGATTCGCGTAATTGTACGGCTGTCCCGGTTTGGCATAAGGATTGTTGTAGCCCGGATGCGGCACCGGGGATTTGACATCCGGTTTCGGTTTCGGAGCGCGCGGATTGACAGGAACATACGGTTTATGCGCCGGATACTCCGGACCATACGTCGGACGCGGCGTGACGGCTTTGCGAACACCGGCATCATACGTGGATACACATCCACTGGCCAGTAATGCCAAGGCCGCAAATGACGTGATGGATATTAGTTTGAATGAATGCATGCTCTGTTCTCCTCTGCTGATCCGTTCGTTGACACTCTTTTTTGGGGCAGTTGTCAAATCCAAAAAACGCGATGTTTAAAATGAAAATGGCTTCAAAATGCAAGCATTCAATCGCGTCAATTTGTAATTATGTTACAGCTAAGTCGGGGCTCTGCCCGGCTATCTGCTTATACGTCGATAAATGTCGCAATATCTCCATCTATCCTCTGGGATATGTATTCCTTAAATCGATCCTTCAGACGCGCTTCAATCTGACGTATTCGTTCCTTGCTGATGTTGTATTCCGCTCCAAGTTCCGCCAGTGTCACCGGATCATCTGCCATCAGACGCCTGTTCCATAATGCCAGTTCCCTCGGATCCCTTATCGATGCTCCAAAATCGACCATGATTTCGTGGACTTTTGAATAAAACTCTTCATGTGCCACTTCTTCTTCTGGTGACGCATTCCCGTCCTTGAGCAGGTCTCCAATCGTGACGTTCTCATATCCCGGCGCCGTCTGATCAATGCTTAAGGCCGGCGCATCCAGATGCCGCGATACATCAATGACATCCTGTTCCGAAACCCCCAGCTTTTCCGCAACCAGCGCCGGCGTCGGATTCGTGTACCCTTCCCGCTGAAGCTGCGTCCTGGCTTTCTTCAGATTGTAAAATAACTTTCGCCCGGCTCTCGTCGATCCGATTTTTATCGGCTGGAAATGATTCATCAAATAATTCAGAATCATGGCCCGAATCCAATACTGCGCATACGACGTGAATTTCACATGACGATACGGATCATACCGCTGAATCGCTTCCGACAGACCGACATTCCCTTCCTGGATGAGCTCCAGCAGATTTGACCACCTTCGCTTGTATTCCCGCGCTATCTTTACGACCAGTCTCAGGTTTGTCATGACAAGAAGCTGTGCCGCTTCCAGATCGTTGTGCTGTTTGTACCTTACAGCCAGTTTCTGCTGGCTTTCCGCATCCAGTATCGGATGATTGCGAATGTGCGACAAATATAGTGTCAACGGATCCGATGTGTGTTCCGACGCATAATACTTCGGTTTGAATGCATCGCGGAGTGCAATCATGCCTTCCGTTGAATCCACATCGACACTCATCGTTTCGTAATGCTTTTCTTTCGCATTGCGGGCATAAATCGCTTCTACAATCGCCGGATCCGGCAGCAAATCCTCATCCGTCACCTCGATGTCCGGAAAATCTCCTTCCTCCATCGCCGCTTCGGATATGTCGTTGAGTATCGTTTCATCATCCACGACATCCCCTTCCAGAATGTCGTTATTTGGCTCAGAAACTTCCTGTTCCTGCATTTTAATCTTTTCAATTGTCTCTTTCTTGTTCGTTTTCTTCATTGACTGCCTCGCTGTTTTGCGAACCAAGACGGGCTAACTTAATCATTCAGATCGGTTTGAAAAGAAAAAAAAATGCAAAAAAAACCTGCATCGATTTGTTCATCGACACAGGTTTGAAATCTCTCAAAAGAAAGAAGTCTGATGATTAGAGGCTGCGGGTCAGCCAGCGCATTGTGAACGTCGAATCGGGGATGTTCGTGTCACATTTTTCTTCGAGAACGAAGTTTTCCGTGATGTGTTTTGTGGCGGCATCCGTAACTTTGACGTGCGTGTAAAGAAGATGGCCGTTGCCGAGATCTTTTGGCTCCGAACGTTCCTGGGTTTTGAACAGTTTTCCTGACTCGTCATAGTATTCGATGTAGTCCATAAACATGAGTTTTTTGTCGAGTTTGATGACGAGTTTCGGATAGGGAAGGAGGTCTTCGCTGGAGAGCTTCTCTCCGTTTTTGACGGTTTTGAGCTTGAGTTCAAGTTTGACGTGTGTGCCGCCGTCGGCGTTGATATCGATAATCTTTGCGATATCATAGTCATCAGCCATGTAAATCATGGACATGTCGTCCATGGACCAGTCTGAACCGTAGAAGCTCTGACGTTTTGCGTGAGCGCCGACGCGGCGGACTTTTTCTGCACCGGAAAGACGGGCGTAAACTTCGCTGCGGCCTTTCGTAACGACACCCATGCCGCGCATTTCGGCGGGTTCAAAGAAACGGACGGAACGTTTGTTCGTGCCTTTGGTATAGGTATCGAACAGATAGGTGACATCGTGATGAACGCCGCCGTTGAGGACCATTTTTGTCTTAATCCACTGGTCTTTGAACGGGTTGTGGTTGTTGTCAACCTGAATGAGCATATTGAGTGCGCCGGCCAGGTCGTTGGTGTCTTTAATGTAGTTTCCATTGGCGGCTTTGGCAGGGGCAGGAGCCGGTGCGGGTGCGGCAACGGGTGCGGGAGCAGC
>JAZRVP010000213.1:0-35247 GCA_045599245.1 Myxococcota bacterium | reverse complement strand
ATTGATAATTGATAATTATTGGTGGGGTGGTTAGTGGTTAGTGGTTGGTGGTTCTGCTGGTGGAATGGGAGAGAATATCATATACTGTGTGAGGTCGTATGTGATTCGGTGGATGCTATGATTTTGCACAAAATCTGTCATTTGGAGGTGGCTGTGATGAAGGAGTTGAATAAAAAAGTCTTTGGTTTTGGAAAAACGGGGTTGATGTGCGTTGCATTGGTTTGGTTGATGGGGAGCACTGTTGGCTGCGAAAAAGAAGAATTTGAGCTGGATGAAATGGGTGATGCCTGTCCACCGAAAATAATGCAGAAAGATGGGTATTTGGTTTGTGAGGGGCCTGTACAGAATGGTGTGGATACAGAAACTGGTTTTTTCTTTCCCCATCCGACTTTTTTTTATTGTGATGAAGATGGAAAAAATGTTGATGAAAACCAAAGTAATGAGTCTGAACGGATTAAGATTGCAGATGAGGGTGTTAATAAATATTTTGATTGGGATGAGTATTTCAATTGGATAACTAATGAAGGACGTGAATATCGTTTGACATCTGAGTCTGATGTCGAAACGTTGTATCATCAGATTCGTAAAGTGGGCTATGTGCTAGTTAATGCTATGATGTATGATTCTGAAAGTGGAAAATATAAAGATACATTTAAATATGGTTATTGTCCGGCAGAAGCTGGTCGATGTGGCTTGGATGAAATAGAAAATGCTTTTTTCTGTGAGAATTTAGTGTCATGTAGGAAGAGTGAACATTACGATGGTGTTTCGAAATGTGTTCCAGATAGTGTAGAAAAATGCGGGTCTGAGACAAATAATTGTACGATAATTGCTGGATGGAAAAATGGAGAATGTAGAAAAGGGGTGTGTTTGGCAACGGCGTGTGATGAAATGGGAGGTTATAGTTTGGAAAATGGTAAATGTAATGCGGCATGTATGCCAGGACAGGTGAAATGTGACAATAAGTGTGTGGATCCAAACACTGATCCCAATTATTGTGGAGCGACAGGAACGATAACAAGTTGCGAGGATAAAGGCAAAATGTGCGAAGGAGGATCCGTGTGCGCCGGGGGACAGTGCGTGTGAAGATGGTGATTAGTGGTTGGTGGATGAGAAATGGTTCGGCGAGTGGGAAGGAAATGATTGCTAAAGAAAATGGGGATGGGGTATAATGAGGGTTGGATTGTTGTGCTCCGTCGGGTGAAAATTCGGCGGAAATTATTGATTTTGTTCATAAAACCGTCATTGAGGAATGACGGGGTTTGAGTTTTTTTTGTTGAGTCAGGGAGGTCATAATGAAGGAACAGAAACAGAATAAAGCCGTCAGATTAGGTAAAACGGGATTGACATTGGCCGTTTTGGCAGCCCTGATTGGTGGGGGGATGAGCGGGTGCGAATGGGAGACACCGATGCAGGATGAATTATCATCTGATGGCGTATATTATCCTTGTCCTCCAATAATAATGCAAAAAGATGGCTATTTGGTTTGTGAGGGGCCTGTGACTGTTGGTGAGGATCAAAATGGCTTTTATTTTCCTAGTCCGACCCTTTTTTATTGTGATGAAGGTGGTAATAGTATTGTGGATGAAAATGGAAATTTTAAAGATGGAAAAGAAAAAATTAAGGCTAATTCAAGTGGATACGTTGATTGGAATGAGTATTTTAAATGGATTACGGCAGAAGGGGCTGTATATAAGTTGACAAGTAAGGATGATGTGGGGCAGTTGTATAAACAACTTAAAGATGAATATAAAAAAAGTAATTTGGATTATCCAATTAGTTATATTAAAATTGACGATAGAAAATATACACAGAAAGATGGAAAATTTGTGTATTCGTTTAAATATGGTTATTGTCCTCAAAAAGCAAGTCGATGTTCTAAAAAGTTAAGTGATGATGGCGCAATTGAATATTTTTGTGAAGATGCAACATGTATGCCTGGACAGGTTAAATGCGATGATAAATGTGTTGATCCAAAGACAGATCCAAATTATTGTGGTGCCGAGGGAACTATTAATACCTGTATAAATATAGGTATGAAATGTGCTTCTGGTTGGGCTTGCTCAGAGGGAATTTGTAGTTTGTCGTGTCAGCATGGGTTTGATAATTGTAAGGGAAATTGTATTAATAAAGGCGAAACCCATGTGAGTGAGTGTTCAAATGAAAGTGAGAGCAATTTGACTTGTGTGGAAGGGTATGCAGACTGTGATGGTAAGGTTGAAAATGGCTGTGAAATTCAAATATTAGGTACTGATACGGCAAATTGTGGTGCTTGTGGGTATTCATGTGATTCGGGCCAGGTTTGTTCTGTTGGAATATGTGGCTTGTCATGTCAGGGTGGGTTTAATAATTGTAAAGGTACCTGTATAAAAAAAGGCGAAACCCATGTGAGTGAATGTTCAAGTGAAAGTGAGAGCAATTTGACTTGTGTGGAAGGGTATGCAGACTGCGATGGCAAAGTAGAAAATGGTTGTGAAATTCAAATATTAGGTACGGATACAGCCAATTGTGGTGCTTGTGGTCAGAGTTGTGCATCGGGTCAGGTTTGTTCTATTGGTATATGTGGACTGTCATGCCAGGGGGGATTTGATAATTGTAAAGGTACTTGTATTAATAAAGGTGAAACCCATGTGAGTGAGTGTTCAAGTGAGAGCGAGAGCAGTTTGACTTGTGTGGAAGGATATGCAGACTGCGATGGTAAAGTTGAAAATGGCTGTGAGATACAAGTGTTAGGCACGGATACAGCCAATTGTGGCGCTTGTGGTCAGACTTGTGCATCAGGTCAGGTTTGTTCTGTTGGAAAATGTGATTTGTCATGCCAGGGTGGTTTGGATATTTGTAAGGGAGTTTGTATAAAACTAGATGATAATCACATGGCTGTATGCGAGGAAGATGTCATTACTTGTATAGATGGATATGCGGATTGTGATGGAAAAGTTGAAAATGGTTGTGAAGTTAAGATTAAGGGAACTGATACAACGAATTGTGGCGCTTGTTATAATGCGTGTGCCTCGGGGCAGGTGTGCTCAAATGGAACTTGCGGTTTGTCTTGTCAGGGCGGATTAGATAATTGTAAGGGAACATGCATTAACAAGGGTGATACCCATGTTTCGACATGTAATTCGACCAGTATTTCGTGTGTTGACGGTTATGCTGACTGTGATGGAAACGTCGCCAATGGTTGTGAAGTGAAGGTTAAAGGAACGGATACAGCTAATTGCGGCGCTTGCAACAAGGCCTGTAAATCAGGTGAGGTTTGTTCAAGCGGAAGTTGTTCGACATCATGTCAGGCAGGATTAGATAACTGCAAGGGAACGTGCATTGATAAGGGTGATACCCATGTTTCGACATGTAATTCGACGAGTATTACATGTGTTGACGGTTATGCTGACTGTGATGGTAACGTCGCCAATGGCTGTGAAGTGAAGGTTAAAGGCACCGATACAGCAAATTGCGGTTCTTGCAACAAAGCTTGTGCATCAGGTCAGGTTTGTTCAAGCGGAAGTTGTTCGACATCATGTCAGGCAGGGTTAGATAACTGCAAGGGAACGTGCATTAATAAGGGCGATACCCATGTTTCGACATGTAATTCGACGAGTATTATATGTGTTGACGGATATGCTGACTGTGATGGTAATGTCGCCAATGGTTGTGAAGTGAATGTTAAAGGAACAGACGTTGGTAATTGCGGCGCATGTAATAAGGCTTGTAAGAGTGGTGAAGTATGTGCCGCTGGAACCTGTGGACTTTCCTGTCAGGCCGGTTTAGATATTTGCAAAAGCACCTGCATTAATTTTGGTGAAACTCACGTTTCGAAATGTGAAAATAATGTGATTACCTGCGCAAGCGGTTATGCGGATTGTGACAGCAATGTCGCCAATGGCTGTGAAGTGAATGTTAAAGGAACGGACGTTGGTAATTGCGGCGCATGTAATAAGGTTTGTCTGAGCGGTGAAGTATGTGCTGCTGGAACCTGTGGACTTTCCTGTCAGGCCGGCTTGGATATTTGTAAAAGCACCTGTATTAATTTTGGTGAAACGCATGTTTCGAAATGTGAAAATAATGTGATTACCTGTGCAAGCGGTTATGCGGATTGTGACGGTAATGTCGCCAATGGTTGTGAAGTGAATGTTAAAGGAACAGACGTTGGTAATTGCGGTGCATGTAATAAGGCTTGTCTGAGCGGTGAAGTATGTGCTACTGGAACCTGTGGACTTTCCTGCCAGGCTGGCTTGGATATTTGCAAAAGTACCTGCATTAATTTTGGAGAAACTCACGTTTCCAAATGCACAAATAATGTAATTACTTGTGCAAACGGTTATGCAGATTGCGACAGCAATGTCGCCAATGGCTGTGAAGTGAATGTTAAAGGAACGGACGTTGGTAATTGCGGCGCATGTAATAAGGTTTGTCTGAGCGGTGAAGTATGTGCCGCTGGAACCTGTGGACTTTCCTGCCAGGCTGGCTTGGATATTTGCAAAAGTACCTGCATTAATTTTGGAGAAACTCACGTTTCCAAATGCACAAATAATGTAATTACTTGTGCAAACGGTTATGCAGATTGCGACGGTAAAGTGTCGAATGGCTGTGAAGTGAATGTGAAGGGAACCGATACAGCAAATTGTGGAGGCTGCAATAGCGCTTGTCCGTCTGGACAAGTTTGTAGCTCTGGAACGTGCACAACATCTTGTCAGTCTGGCTTAACGAATTGCAAGGGAACCTGTATCAATACCGGAGAAACGAATGTTTCATCGTGTTCGTCCAGTTCAATCACATGTGCGACAGGCTATGCGGATTGTGACGGCAAGGTGTCGAATGGCTGTGAAGTGAATATAAAGGGTACTGATACAGCAAACTGTGGTGCTTGTAATCAGGGATGTGAGGCAGGTCAGGTTTGTAGTTCAGGTACTTGTACAACATCTTGTCAGTCTGGGTTAACGAATTGCAAGGGAACCTGTATCAATATCGGAGAAACGAATGTTTCATCGTGTTCATCCAGTTCAATCACATGTGCGACAGGCTATGCGGATTGTGACGGCAAAGTGTCGAATGGCTGTGAAGTGAATATAAAGGGTACTGATACAGCAAACTGTGGTGCTTGTAATCAGGGATGTGAGGCAGGTCAGGTTTGTAGTTCGGGTACTTGTACAACATCGTGTTCATCATCTCAACCTTATTCGTGTACAGGTCAATGCCAATCAAAAGAGATTATGAACAATTATTATCATCGTAATGAAGAAACTTGTAATTGTTTGACTGGATACAAAGAGAATAGCACTAATGACCAATCAAAGCCTTGTGTTGAAAATTCAAATCCGACTGATCCATGTGCTGGCGTTACCTGTGGAACTGATGCAACTTGTGTGAATGGAGATTGTGTTTGCGCAAAAAATTCTGGTAAAATTTTAGATAGTAGTAATAATTGCGTTGCATGTACTAACGATGAATCGTGTGGTGATGGTTTTAGATGTAGTTCTGATAAAATTTGTAAATGTAAAGGAGTTGGCGGTGATGTTTGCACTCCTTCGTCACAGAAGTGCAATAATTCAAATTGTGTTAATAAATAATTGAATAATAAAGAGAGTGTTCTCTCGTTTGATAAATGTAATAATATAATAAAGGCGGCCAAAAGGCCGCCTTTTCTGATTTTGGCTTTCACTTATCGTAAGCGTTCCATACTCCGTAAGCGTTCCATACTCCCCCAGGTGTTTAATAAACTCTGAATAAGGTATGAAAAACTTGTCAACGTTGACAAGTTTTTCACAGTACTTACATGGCGTTGTTATATGAGGGTCAATAAGTAAAGAGTTGGCAAATATTGCTGGAAAGAAATTATTATTCGTCGAAGAGAAGCCTGTTGAAACGGGGGAGGGGAATGGCATTGAAGCTGTTGGTGATGCCATGGGGATTTGTGTTCTGTCTTTGTCATTATGGGGGGGGATTGGTTTGAGATGTGATTTTGTAATGGGAATGAAAATAGGTGGTTAATTGTGGTTGTATGTGGTTTTGGAAGTCCAAAATTGAGTAAAAAAGTGTGTGATTTGAATTTAATTTATTGTCTGAATGGACAAAATTTGACACAATCGAAGGCGTGTTTTTTATCAGGAGCTGAAATGCGAAAAAAAATCTGGTTGATGGTTGGATTGATGATGGTGATGGCTGGCTGTTCTCTGGATGAGCCGGTGGATTATGGGGAAAGTTGTCCGCCTCAGATTTTTTTGAATGATGAGGGGTATATCGTCAATCGCAGCGGGGCGATATGTGACTTGTACGGGCATGAAATCGATGCTGAAAAGCGCATTCATGTCGTTGCCAAGTATTTGAAGAATTCACAGAATGAACTTGTCGATAAGAGTGGAAAGGTCATTACTGACGGCAAAGGGGTTATGTACACATCGAGACTGTTTAGTTATGATGTGTATAAAGCCGAGATGAAGTTGACGTATATCAAATTGAATCTGCAGGATCGTCATTCGTATTTAAGCGAAGAGGACGATGAGTGTTCGCTGGAAAATGATTGTGGCCTGAAGCAGTTTCGAAAGAGCTTTGACTTGTCGAAGTGTCCGAATTCGTATTCGTCGTGTGCCATGGATCGGGATGGGTATTTTTTCTGTCTGGCACAGTCGGATGATCCGGATAAGATTGTATGCGACGGCGAGTGGGTGAATCCGTTGACGGATACGAGATATTGCGGGGCAACGTCGACGTGTGTCGGAGCGGCGCGAGGCAAGACGTGTGCGGCTGGAGACGTGTGCGTCAACGGTGTATGCGGAAACGAAATGTGCAAGTCGGGGCAGCATTATTTCCGGACTGTCAACGAATATTGTGAGGATGATACCGTAGAGAATTGCGGGGAACATGGAAAATCATGTGCAACGTCGGTGGGATGGGAATCTGGGGAGTGCATTGAAAAAGCCTGTGTCGCGAAAAAGTGCAAGAGTGGTTACAAAGTGAGTGATGGCCAGTGTATTGCCGGATGCGAAGCAGATGAACATTTCGTGTCCGATACGGGGCAGTGTGAGGCCAATAGCGTTGCAAACTGCGGCAAGCATGATAACGATTGTCACGATGTTTCGGGATGGGCAGATGGTTTGTGCCGTAAGGGGGAGTGTTTCGCAACTGAATGCAGTGATGGATTTTTGCTTGATGAAGAAAAAGGCCGATGCATTTCGGGATGTAAAGAAGATCAGCATTTTTATATTGAATCATGTGAGTCAGATGATGAGACGCATTGCGGGAGTCATGATAACAACTGCAGGATGATTGCGGGGTGGGATATTGGAAAGTGTGAAAACAAGCGGTGTGTCCCGGATAAGTGTGTTGTCGGCTATCATATAGAAAAGAAAACAGAGGCAGATGTTGAAGATGATGATGGATTGGAATATGTGATATGTGCAGCCGATGACAACGAAAAGTGCGGGGAAGATGCGCATGCCTGTGAAACGGGAGAAATGTGCAGCAAGGGAACGTGCGTGAGCCGTTGTGCCGATTATGAAGTGTTGTGTGTGGAAAGAAATGAAGAAACTGAAAAAGAAGTGTATGTATGTGCCGATCCGTTGACGAGTCCCAAATACTGCGATGTGGATGCATTTTGTAAAAATGGAAGTCCATGCAGTGAAGGACAGGTGTGTTCGGGTGGCGTTTGTCTTCAGCTGTCCTGTCCGGATGAAACGACAAGTCTGTGTGAAACGGAAGCCGGCAATCAGTGTATTAATGTCAAAAGTGATAATGCTGAACATTGCGGAACATGTAATTACAGTTGTTCGGAACATGAGATAAATAATGCGGCATCGAATGAGTGTCAGGATGGCAGTTGCATATATGTTTGCCGCGAAGGATATGTAAATATTGGAAGCGGCAGCACGGCTGCAACGATTGAGTGTATCGATAAGATGACAGACCGTGAGCACTGCGGTGCAAGTTCAGCGGAGGCTCCGGGGACAAAGTGTGGTGCGGGCATGGTCTGTGTGAATGGCGTATGTTCATTGACGTGTCAGAGTGGATTGACGAATTGCAAGGGTGTGTGTGTAAACACGGCGGTAGTGCATGCAACGACATGCTCAACAAACAGTTTGACGTGTGTTGATGGGTATGCGGATTGTGATGGCAATGTTGCTAATGGCTGTGAAGTGAATGTTAAAGGAACCGACACAGCAAACTGCGGTGCCTGCAATAAGGCTTGTGCTGCCGGTCAGGTATGTAATTCAGGAACTTGTTCATTGACGTGTCAGAGTGGTTTGACGAATTGCAACGGGACATGCATCAATGTGAAAGGAACCGACACTGCAAACTGTGGAGCGTGTGGAACGAAATGTGCCGCCGGTCAGGTTTGTAGTTCGGGTACTTGTACAACATCCTGTCAGAGTGGTTTGACGAATTGCAAGGGAACCTGTATCAATACAGGTGAAACGCATGTTTCATCATGTTCATCCAGTTCAATCGCATGTGCGACAGGTTATGCGGATTGTGATGGCAAGGTATCGAATGGCTGTGAAGTGAATATAAAGGGTACTGACACGGCAAACTGTGGAGCGTGTAATCAAGGATGCAGTGCAGGACAGGTTTGTAGTTCGGGAACTTGTTCGTTATCTTGTCAGAGTGGATTAACGAATTGCAGAGGAACCTGTATAAATATAACAGACACGCATGTTTTGTCATGTTCAGCCAGTTCAACAACTCCACTCACTTGTGCATCCGATTATGCGGATTGTGATGGCAAGACCGGTAATGGCTGTGAAGTGAATGTGATGGGGACGGATGTTGCGAACTGCGGAGGATGTAATAGCCCCTGTGAAGATGGACAGGGTTGTCAGGATGGTAGTTGTATAGATATCGGTGGGGGAGAGTAACGGAAATGCTGTGGCATTATGGCAGTTCTGAACAAAACGATATTTTAAGGCAGTAAATGTTGAGAGCCGGGTCGAGTCGTTGTGTACAACGCCTCGATCCCTGCGAGGAACAAGAGTTAGGGAGCCCCAAATACTTATTATTGAGGATTTTAAAGGGCTCAGTCCTTTGGTGGGGTTTGGGGGCAAAGCCCCAGAAAAACAATTATCAGAGGTTCCTTAGGCAAAGGATAAGAAGAGTCTGGAGGTTAATATGGGACTTATATCAAGTGTAAAGTCGTTTTATTCAAATTTGAAGAGAGTGACGCAAAAAGCGAAAGATGGAGAGAGTGCGCAGGCGAAAAAACGGACGAAAATATTTATTATTGTTGCATTTACATTTATTTTTATATTTTTTCTGGATTTTTTTGTAAATCAATTTACGACATTGAATACGCCCAACTTTAACAATTTCCGTCAGAGAGATCATGAACAGGTGTTGGGGAATTGGTGGTGTCCGGATTCACTCTTTTCTTTTAAGTCATTATCGGGAACTTCAATCGTGATTCGCGATTTTGGGTCAGAATATTTAAATCATTATATTATACAAAAAGATATTGATGGAATTAATCGTCAGATAATGAATGGAACATATAAAAATGGAGAGCCAGTGAAGGTTGGATTTGATAAAGATTCGAATTTACAGCTTCATCTTGAACAAACTAATCTTACCTATACATTTCGGTTTTCACGGATGTTATATTTTATGTTTTTGCATAACATCAATACGGGGGAACACCTCGTCTGTAAATCAATACCTGGCCATGTTCCAGAAGGGAGAAAGTAGAAGATTTGCGAATTTCCCCGGCTGAACCGCAATCAAATTTAATTTTCCTTGCAAATTCAGTGTGCTAAATGAATTAATTTGTGTTAGAAAAATGCATTCATTTTGCTTCTGGAGGAGTGATAATGCAAAATAGATGGTTGTTTGTTTTAGTTTGTGTATTGTGTTTGGCTGGGTGCTCTTTACAGGATGTGGAGGTGCATGGGGATAGTTGTCCGGCAGCACATTCGGTTATGGTGAATGATGAAGGGTATCTGGTGACAGAGGTGGGTTATCTGACAAAAGAAGATGATCGGGGATTTTTTTATGTGGAACCGCAATACGAATTTTGTGATGAGAAGGGGAAAAGTTTGGGTGATGAGGATAAAGTCAAAGCGGATGCTGTGAAAAAGTATATTGAGTGGAAATTGTATTATGATTGGATAGTGACAGAGGGACTAACGCGTCGTTATAGTGATAAGGATGATGCCGAAGTGCAATATGCGGCGTTGAAATCAGATATTTTGCAGTTAAAAAATATATATCTTTCTGATGATACTGTATGTAATCGAGAGAGTACTTCTGAAAAATGTTCAGAATTTAAAATGTCTTTTAAATATAATAACTGTCCTGAAATGTATAACCAGTGTGGTTTTGAACCACGCAAGGGGTATTATTGTCAATCTGAGAAGAAATCTTGTCCTGTCGGGCAGCATTATGATGATGAAACAAAAGGGTGTGAGGAAGATGATGTTAAGAATTGTAAATTCAAGGGATTTTCGTGCGAGGAACAAAATCCGCAGTGGAAGGATGGCATTTGTGAAAACGGACAATGCATAGTAAAAGTGTGCATCGATGGATATGCAGTGAATGAAGATGGCGTATGTGTGTCAGATTGTGCTGAAGGGAAGTATTATAAGAATGGAGAAGGGTGTGTTGATGAAGATATCAATCATTGTGGTGGAGTGAGTCATAATTGTGAAACGCTTGTCGGCTGGAAGCAAGGAAAATGTGAGAAAGGAAAGTGTGTAGTGGAGGAATGCCAGGACGGGTTCAAGCCAAAAGATGGTGTGTGTGTTTCGAATTGTGAGTCAGGAAAGCATTATGACAGTGAGGTTTCCAGGTGTGTTGATGATGATATCAATCATTGTGGATCGGTGACAAACAATTGTGAAACGCTTGCAGGGTGGACGAGTGGGTTGTGTGAGAATGGTAATTGTGTGGCAGATGAATGTAAGAGCGGCTATTTATTGAACGGAGGCCAATGCACAGCGGGATGTCAGGAGGGTAATCATTTGGTGGCAGAGGGTGGTTGTGAACCAGATTCGGTTGACAACTGCGGTTCTCATGGCAATGCCTGTTCGTCTGTTATATCTGGCTGGAGTGATGGCGAGTGTGTTCAAGGGACTTGTTCGGCAAGCAGCTGTATTGAGGGGTATCACTTAAGAGGTGAAACGTGTGACAAAAATACCAATACATGTTGTGGAATGGATGGCGTGATGTGTATTGATTGCACAAAAAGTCAGCAAATATGTGATGGCACGGCATGTGTGATTTCTTGTGGGCCCGGTACTGGTTTGTGCAAAGATGGGTGCGTTAATATGGAAACGGACGTAGAAAATTGCGGTGAATGTGGCAAGGTATGTTCTGCGTCAGATGTGCAGTTTGGTACAAGTGGTTCCGTTTTGTCTGTAAAATGTGAGAAACGAACTTGTAGTGTGGATAAGTGCAGCAATGGTTATACATTGATATTAGGTAAATGTACGAAAACGGGTTGTACATCCAATTCAGATTGTTCGATAACGAACGGCACAGGCATTTGTGACAGCTCGAATGAATGTGCATATTCGTGTAATGCAGGTTATACATTGAATGGAAGTAATAAATGTACGAAAACGGGTTGTACATCCGATTCGGATTGTTCGATATCGAATGGCACAAGCGTGTGCAACAGTTCGAATGAATGTGCATATTCGTGCAATGCGGGGTATTCATTGAGTGGCATGTCATGCGTAAAAATTGGGTGTTTGTCAGATGATGATTGCACGACCGAAAACGGGATTGGTTTTTGTAATAGTCAGTATGAATGTTATTATATTTGTGAAGAAGGGTATGATGTGAGTGACGATGGGTGTGTGGAGCGTGCAGAGTAAAAATGAAGGTACCAGCCATCCAGCAGATGGCTGGCTTAAGCGAGGTCTGGGGGTAGAGCCCGGACTGAGCTGTAACATTGAGCGTGATCGTTTGGTCTGAAAATGTGTAAAAATTAGAAAATCGTGCTATAAGAAGCGATGGTGTTGGCGTTTTGTATGAATTTAAGAGGTGTGACATGCAAAAAAGATGGATTTTCGCTATTATTTGTACGTTAGGACTGGCGGGGTGTTCGCTTGATGAAGTTGAAAATCATGGTGTCGGGTGTCCTGGGACGTATCCGATCCTGGTTAAGGATGGTTTTCTGGTTATTGAGAGTGACCAGAAAATATCAAGTGATGAGAACAGTGGATTTTATTATGTATCACCTGTTTATGCGTTTTGTGATGAAACGGGCAAAAGCATTGTGGATAAAGACGGCAAATTTGATGATTCGAACAGAGTTAAGGGCGCGGATAAGCATTCATACCCAGACTGGGATGAGTATGTGGATTGGATGAGAGAAAAGAGTTTGGCTCAAAGACTAGGTGATGAAAAATCGGCCATCAATAGCGGTCGTCAGTTAAAAAATGAACTGTTTCAATTAAAATATATCGAAATCGGAAAGAACGAAAAATGTGGTCGAAATGATACAAATAGTAAGTGCTCAAAATATAAGACGTTATTTAAATATAATAACTGTCCGGAAACAATCAACAGCTGTGAATTTTCTTTTGAAATGGGATATTATTGTGCAAATGTTAAGAAAGAATGCATTGATGATGTCGATTGCGAAGGTACGGTGGATAATGCCGATGAAGTGATATGTCACAATGATCATTGCAAGGTGGTGTCATGTGTGGACGGGTTTAGAGTGAATGGCAAGAGCTGTGTGGCATCGTGTTCGGAAGACAGTTATTATGATAACGAGACGTTTGGATGTAAGGAAAATAATATTGAGAACTGCGGCAGAGCGGGATATTCATGTGCCGAAAATGTGGAACACTGGGCAGAGGGAAGGTGTGAAAAGGGCATATGCAAGGTGTCGAAATGCGGGGATGGGTACAAGGTTGATGGCAATGGCTGTACATCAGATTGCAAGTTGGGAATGCATTATGACACAGTGAAAAATGATTGTGTGTCCGATGATCTCAATCACTGCGGATCGATGACATATAATTGTGAAAACGTTTCTGGATGGAAGAAGGGCAATTGTGAAGGAGGTAACTGCGTCGCGACGGCGTGTACGAGTGGATATCTCTTAAAAAATAACCAATGTGAATCGGGATGCAAGCAAGGTGAGCATTTGACAGCAGAAGGCGTCTGTGAAGAAGATTCAGTACAGAATTGCGGCCGTCATGACATGAACTGTGCCATTTTGAATCCCGGCTGGATGGATGGAACGTGTTCCAATGGCATCTGTGTAGCGACATCGTGTTCAACCAGTGGCGGTTATCATTTGAATGGAACTGTGTGCGTGGCTGATACGCACGAATGCTGTGGATCGGAATGCATGACATGTGGAAAGACAGAGGTGTGTTCCGGAGGCGTCTGTTCGGATGGGTGTAGTTCTCCGCAAACGGCGTGTGGCGAGGGAGAAAGTGCGAGCTGTGCGAATCTGGATGTCGATATGGGGAACTGCGGCGAATGTGGAAATTCTTGTACGTCTGAAAGTGTTACGGGAAGTACATCGGTCGTGTGCAGTGGCGGCAGCTGTATTGCGAATGCCTGTTCCATTTCAGAAAATTACCATTTGAATGGCCCGACGTGCGAAGAAGATTCGGTTCAGAACTGTGGACGTCACGGGAATGACTGTTCACTGGTGGTCATCGGCTGGGGGGATGGCAAGTGCGAGAAAAATGAGTGTATCGCGACGGGGTGTTCGACGGGCTATCATCTCAAGGATGGAAAGTGTGAAGCAAACAGCAATGATTGCTGTGGCTATACGGAAGGAGAGACGTGCCGAGTATGTGCCGGGAATGAAATGTGTTCCGGCAATACCTGTTCGTCGTCGTGTTCGGGATCGACGGAGAAATGCGGGTCGGGAAGTGAGGCGTACTGTGCGAATACATCGAGCGATATGGGCGACTGCGGTGCGTGCGGTGCGGTGTGTGATACATCAAAGGTGCCGAACAGCACGTCAGTTGTTTGCCAGTCCGGGGTCTGTATTGCGACGGGATGCAATACGACAAAAGCGCATTTGGAAGGTACGGAATGCGAAAACGATTCTGTTCAGAATTGCGGCCGTCATGGGTATGATTGTTTCGAGACGGTGTCCGGCTGGGCTGATGGCCAATGTACAAATGGAACCTGTGTTGCAACGCGTTGTAAGGTTGGTTCTCATCTCGTGAGTGGCCGGTGTGAACCCAATACGAATGAATGCTGCGGTTATGTGAGCGGCACGACGTGCCGCGTGTGTGCGGCCAATGAGATGTGTTCCGGAGACAACTGTTCATCGACGTGCAGCGGCGGAGAGTCGAAGTGCGGAAGCGGAAGCAGTGCGTACTGTGCGAATATCGAAAGTGATATGAACGACTGCGGCGGGTGCGGCAGCAAGTGTACGACGTCGAAAGTTTCAAACAGCACGTCGGTTGCCTGTCAGAGTGGAAACTGTGTAGCAACGGCTTGTGACACGACAAAGGCGCATTTGTATAGCAGTGGTTGTGAAACGGATTCGGTTCAGAACTGTGGTCGTCATGGCAGTGATTGTTCAACGACAATAGTGGGTTGGGCAGGTGGTGTCTGTCTAAACGGCGCCTGTGTTGCAACGAGTTGTGAAGATAAATATCATCTCGTGGGCGGAAAATGTGTAGCCAATACGAATGAATGCTGCGGGTATGTGAGCGGCACAACGTGCCGTGTATGTGCGGCGAAGGAAATGTGTACAGGAAATACGTGTTCATCGACGTGTTCGAGTGGACAGACGATGTGTGGCAATGGCTCTTATTGTGCGAATACAGCAAGTGACGTCGATAACTGCGGCAGCTGCGGCAATAAGTGCCTGGCATCGAACATATCCAACAGCACTGCAGTGGCTTGTCAAAATAGTTCCTGCATCGCAACAAACTGTAAGTCCGGCTATATTTTATATAATGGAAGCTGTGTAGAATGCAGAAGCAGTTTCGACTGCAGCATTTCAAATGGCACGGGCACATGTTCTTCTAGTAATTGTTCGTATTCATGCAATGCCGGCTATCAGTTGAACGGAAGCAGCTGTGAGAGGATTGGCAATTGTGTGTCGAATTCGGATTGCACGATATCGCATGGGACTGGGACATGCTCGTCCTCGACGTATAATTGTTCGTATTCATGCAATGCCGGTTATCAGTTGAACGGAACAGGCTGTGAGATGATAGGCAATTGTGTGTCGAATTCGGATTGTGCTGTTGAACATGGGAGAGGGACATGTTCAACTGGGACATACACTTGTTCGGTTGTATGTGATTCGGGTTATACATATTCGGCAGGCATTTGTAAGAAGAATGAATGTGATGTTGCGGCTGATTGTCCGGTTTCGATAGACAGGACGGTGATGTGTAAAAATCATATATGTATATATACAGGGATTGTTCCTGACTGTGTATGTTATGCGATAAATCATGGTACGTCGCGTTGTGTGAATGGAGTGTGCAGTTATTTATGTGAAGACGGATATAGGTATGATAGCACAGTTCATGATTGTATTTTGTTAGTGTATTGATGTGGGGTTATTTTGAAAATAGCCGTGCGTATGATTTATCATAGCACGGCAGGATGTGCGTATGGCGTGAGCCATAGCGCATCCATGGTGCGTGTATGGCGTGAGCCATAGCGCGCCGAAAAAAAAGTCAGGGTTCAAGCCTCTTTAAAAGGCGTAAAAAATGGGGTAATTGAGGCGTCTCTGACAAGGAGGTGTTATGTCGTCGTATATTGTACTGGCCAGGAAGTGGCGGCCGCAGACATTTTCGGATCTCGTAGGACAGCAGCACATTGCGGTGACGCTTCGCAATGCGATTGCGCAGAATCGAGTGGCGCACGCGTTTTTGTTTACGGGATCGCGAGGGGTAGGCAAGACGTCGACGGCTCGCATATTTGCCAAGGCGCTCAACTGTGCCCATGCGCCGTGTGATGAGCCGTGCAATGCGTGTGAGAGCTGCCGGGAGATCACGGAAGGTCATTCGATGGACGTGATCGAGATCGACGGTGCGTCGAATCGCGGCATCAATGAAATACGCGAGGTTCTGGATGCGGTTCGGTATGCGCCGGGTCGCGATCGATATAAGATTTACATTATCGATGAAGTGCACATGCTGACGACGGAGGCGTTCAATGCGCTGCTCAAGACGCTCGAAGAGCCGCCGGCCCATGTGGTGTTTATCTTTGCGACGACGGATCCGAACAAGATACCGATTACGATTGTGAGCCGCTGTCAGCGGTACGATTTTAAGCGGATAGGGACGGATGATCTGGTGGCGCATCTTGGGCGTATTGCCGAGTCAGAAGGGATAGCGTTTGATGATTCGGCGCTTCGTCTGATAGCGAGAAATGCGCGGGGCGGTGTTCGGGATGCACTCAGCGCGATGGACCAGATCATTGCCTTTTCGGAGCAGCCGATAAGCGGAGAGCGTGCGGCAGAAGTGCTGGGGGTGGCGAGTCGTGAGACGCTGATGAGGATGGGGGAATGCGTAGCCAGACGGGATGTGGATGGCGCACTTGCGTGTATTGAGAAGGTCGATCACTATGGTCAGAACCTTTCGCAGTTTGCGTTTGATTTGCTTGAATTTTGGCGTGATGTCACGGTTATGGCGGCTTCACCGAATTCGCCGGTGGAGCTCAATGCGACGGAGAAGGCGCAGGTCTGGGAATGGCTGAATCTGGCGGGATTTGACAGGTTGCAGAGGATCTTTCAAATCTGGTATCAGGCCTCGGAGCAGCTTCCAAAGAGCCTGTCGCCGAAGCTCGTGATGGAGATGGCGGCGATAAGGATGTGCCAGGTCGAGACGGTGATACCGATTGAGGGCATTCTGAGGCGGATAGATGCGATAACGAAGGGATTGAATGGCGGCGCGGTTGCGCCGGATGCCCTGAGCCACGTTCAGGAATATCTGATGTCCAAAGGATTGAGTCCTGAGGGTGAAAAAAAAAAATCTGACGACGTAAGCGATGCGGAATCGGAGTCGTTCCTGAATTATGTGTCGAAAAGGACGGGAATGGCGTCGCCGAGTGGTAGGGGGGTGGCGTTGAGGCCGGTCCAAAGTGATGCAGAAAGCAGAACGATGGTTGAGGCGGCCGCGAGCAAGCCTGAAAAGCCTGTGGCGGAGAGTTCTGTTGCGGGGGCACAAGTCTCTGTCGAGCTGGGATGCGTTCGGGAAGGGAGTTCTGCGGATGTCGTTTTGGCGGCGGAAAAAAGGGTGGGGATGGGGCCAAAACCGTTAGGTTCAGAGGGCGGTTTTGAAGATGTTGTATGGGAAGAGGACAGCGGGCGATCGATGACGCTGGAAGAAGTGGAATCGATGGGAAGCGGATGGAATGAGTATGAAGAAGAGGAGGAAGGCGAAGAAGGAGAAGGGGGAGAAGAGAGCCGAGGCGAAGTAAAAGACGGAAGAGATAAAAAAATACTTGAAGTTTCTGCGGAACGTCCTAAAACGTTGCGTCTTTCAGGCGGGTCGGAAAACTCCGAACTCAGCACGATGCAGAGGTGGAAGCATCTGATCAGCCAGCTGCACGAGCCATTATCGACGATACTCTCGAGGGGCCGGGTAGACAGTTTTGCGCGAGGTAGTGTTCAGGTAACGCTGCCGACGGTGTACCGCATGTTGATAACGAATCGGCATGAGGAAGAAGTGGACAGGCTATTGTTCCGCGAGGTGGCACCGGGATGCAGATTGTTGGTCAGGTATGACGAGATAGGCGATGAGAGCGAGACGCTGGCGGCGCAGGAAGCACAGGCGCAGTTAGCTGCGCAGGAAAAGGAATATGAACGAGTAAGGCATCATCCGTTGATGCAGAAAGCGTTAGAAGTTTTTCACATCGAACCCGAAGGGATTCGATTCACAATTAACGAGGATAGGACAGGTACATGAGTAAAGTCGTAAAGAACACAGGTTTGAATCAGATACTTTCACAGGCCCAGAAGCTTCAGGGTCGTCTTGGTCGTCTCGAAGAAGAGATGAAGACGAAAGTTGTAGAAGCGTCAGCAGGCGATGGCAAAGTGACGGCCGTAGTGAACGGCAATCGCGAGCTGATCGCGTTGAATATTGATCCGTCAGTTCTGAACAGTGAAAATCCGGAGCTGTTGGAGAATCTGGTAATTAGTGCTGTGAATACCGCGCTGAACAATGTTCGCGATATGGTGAACCATGAAATGAATAAAGCGACGGGCGGATTTTCCATTCCTGGTCTTATGTAATCAAACGAGTCCGGTTCGAGATTTGAGCCGGTATGAAGCGCGTTTTTGAGTGCGAGAGCGGGAGAGAGCGCGTTCAGTTATAAGAAGTCTATAAAAAACTTGACACTGGCGCGATAATGTGCCAGAAAGCCGCCGTTTTTTGCGCCCCCGGAGAGGGGTGTATATCCAATGCAATCGCAGATTGCCGATCCTTACGGAGTAAACAACAATGAAACGTACATATCAGCCGAGCAAAATTAAACGCGCTCATACCCATGGATTTCGTACGAGAATGGCGACCGCTCAGGGTCGTGAAGTTCTGAATCGTCGTCGTGCGAAAGGCCGTAAACGTCTTGTTCCTTCAGTCCCATCCAAACACTAGGATATAATGATGGAAAGCCAACCCGGCCGCAAGTACGGCTGGGGTAAGGTAAATCGCCTGCGCAAGCACGCACAATTTTGTCGAGTTCAGTCCAAAGGACGTCGTATAGGCGGGAAGTTCCTGTTAGTGATCTTCGCGCCTTCTTCGTATTTATCGGTCCGCTTTGGATTGACGGTCTCGAAACGCGTCGGAAATGCGGTGGTTCGCAATAAGATAAAACGCCGCCTGCGCGATATCCTTCGTCACCATAAAGCGTCATTAGACGGTCTCGATATCGTGTGTATTGCTCGTCCGGAAGCATCAGGGGCGAGTTATTCAGAACTTGAGCGCGATGTCATCACCCAGCTGGAACGCATTCCGAAAGAACGCCCATGTCACAGATCGTCAAACGCGCCGCAACAGGCATGAGTCATGTCCTCCAGGTGATCTTTCTGATGCTGATAAGGTTTTATCAGAAAGGCATCTCACCGTGGCTGGGTGCAAATTGTCGCTATCGTCCGACATGCAGTGCCTATACTTATGAAGCCATTCAGAAATATGGACCACTCAAGGGAACGTGGATGGGTATGAAACGCATCGCGCGATGCCGCCCCGGCGTTCCCGGCGGATACGATCCCGTGCCCTGATCATTACATTGACTTTATGGATTCCGGGCAAGATCGCCCGTTGGAGTCTCAGATGGATTTTTTACAGTATAACGGCCCAGAAGATAAGAAAGGGGGTTCACGAACATTTCTCGTGTTCGGCATAATCCTCCTTTTCTTTATGATTCTGCCGTATTTTATGATGGGCAGGCAGCAAGCTGATCCCAATGCGCAGAAGCCGGAAGAGGCCGCAAAGACGGCCGTCGAAGAAACCCCGCAAATCGTCGTCGCCCATAAGATTGATCCACGTACAATTGAGACCGACGATTATAAGCTCGTCATGACCAATGCCGGCGGCGGTCGAGCCAGTTCGTTTGTCATTAAAAATCCCGATCGTTACTTTGAACACGGCGAGTATATCGTGTCTCAAAAACCGGAAAAAGAGACGCAGGGCGGCCTCCTTCCGTTTGCCGTGACCCTCAATTCGTTCGGTATTTCACCCGAAACTTCTTTTGAAACGATTTCAAATGCTTCCAATACCCGCGAAGCCAAGTTCCGTTTCCTTTCCACAGACGCTCTCTATCAGTTCGATAAGACGTTTTCTGCGACCGATACGCCATACGTCATCCACGCCAAATTCGCTCTGACGAACCGATCAACGCAGACCGTGACGGACAATTTGTCGATTGCTCTGTCCATCTTCCAAAATCCGGATGAAGAACCCGGCATGTTTACGCCGGGGTCATTCGTCGCTGCGAAGTGCTACAGCGACGGCGAAATGGAGTATCTGGACGCGACCGACAAGAATGAGAAGGAAAGCTATAACAAGGATTTGAAATGGTTCGGCATCGATGAGTCGTACTTTGCAATCGCAATGACGGCTGAATATGCTTCGTCCTGTGACCTTAAAAATGAAGTTTTGAACGCCACCGGTAACAAAGAGGATGAAAAAAGCCTCGTGACGGCCTCTCTTCAGGTTCCGGTGTCACTCGCTCCCAATACGACGGCAACGTATGAATATGACATTTATATGGGGCCGAAAGAGTCGCGTTATCTGGCTGAATTTGGCGAAGAACGCGATCTTCCCGCGATTATCGACTACGGCTGGATCGAAGTACTCGCTAAACCGATGGCCTGGATTCTCGACAAATTCCATGAATGGACAGGCAACTGGGGTATCGCAATCATTATCCTGACTCTGATCGTTCGCGGTCTTCTGTGGCCAATTGCTCAAAAGAGCCAGCTCTCCATGATGCGCATGTCAAAGATTGCGCCGCTGATGCAGGAAATTCAGGAGAAATACAAGGACGATCCGCAGACGATGCAGCAGAAACAGCTTGAGCTGTATCAGACGCACAAAATCAATCCGTTTGGATGTCTGCCGTTGCTTCTTCAGATGCCGGTTTTCTTTGCCCTGTATCGATGCATTTTTGTTACGGGTGGTCTGTATCATGCGCCGTTCTGTTTGTGGATACACGATTTGTCGGCTCCGGATCCGTGGTTTATTCTGCCGCTTCTTTCGGGCGGTATGCTGATTGTTCAGCAGCTGTTGTCGCCTTCGACGGCCAAGAATACACAGCAGAAAGTCATGATGTATTCGATGCCCGTCATGTTCATTGCGATGATGCTTTTCCTTCCGTCCGGACTTTGCCTCTATATGGTTGTGAGCTCGTCGATCTCGATGGTTCAGAGCTTCTACGTTCGCCGCATTATTGCTCGCGAAAATGAAGAAGAAGCCGCGCAGAATGAGTCGTCAGGCGACAAGAAGGAAGGCATCGGCGTGAAAGTCGGCAAAGACGGCGTGATCGACATCGAAAATCTTTCAAGCAAAGACAAGCGTGCTGCAAAAAGACGCGAAGAAGATAAGTAAAAATCACTTTTTTATGTTTTGGGAGGTGCTCTTGTGGCATAAGCCACTACGAGCACCCTGCCGTGGCTATTTCGTCCCAGGGGACTCAATACGCCACGGCTTTTTTGTAAAATAAGGAACGAACAGATGGACTATATGTATGACGATTACGACGGCGACGTCGTGGATAGAGCGGCAGATTTTTTGGCTGACATTCTTTCGTACATGGGATTTGATGCCGAAATACACACCGAAGTCATTGATAACACGGCCGTGTTTGATGTGATAGGAGAAGATGTGAGTCCGTTGTCTCCCGGCATCGATCCGTCAGTCGTCAATGCCCTTTCGTGGCTGATTAAACGTGCGCGTTTTACGCTTGGGTCGGGTTATCGTTTCGACGTGGATATCAACAGTTATCGGCTTGAACGCATTCACAAGCTGGAAGGCGTTGCACAGGAACTTCACGACAAAGTGAATAACGGACAGGAAAAAGTGACGTGTTTTGGGATGGATAATGTGGATCGAAGGGCCCTTCATCTTCTTCTGAATGCCGATCCGAGTGTGAAGACAGAGTCGAATGGCTACGGAGCGTTCCGCCACCTCGAAGTTTCAAAAAACAATGGGTAAAAAAGAGAAATGGCAGCCGGAATCGGCTGCACTGACTCAGTCAGCGTTTTCTGTACTTGCCGGCCTGAAGACGTCGGCAGGTACCGACGCTCCTCTGGAAAACAATACGGCCAAAAGCTCAGCTCCGAGTGTTGAGAAGGAAGTCAGTAAGCTTCCGAAAGTGAAGTCAACGCGTCTTGAACGAGCACATCACGGCGGAAAAACAGTCACGGTTGTGACCTTTCATGGAGAGCCATCGGATGAAGCCAAAGCGCAGTGGCTCAAATCGATGAAAAGAGACCTGGGAGTTGGCGGCAGCATTGAGGATGGAATCGTGATGCTTCAGGGCGATCAGCGCGATCGGCTGTAAACATCGGTGTGATGGAAGACAACAGCCAACCGTGATATCAATTGAGAAGAGTAATGCTTGATTTTAAACAGACGAAATTTGTGACGAGTGCAGCAGCCAAAAACCAGTATCCGACGACCCAGTGGCCGGAAGTGGCGATTGTCGGTCGATCCAATGTTGGCAAATCCTCGTTATTGAACATGCTTTCAGAGCAAAAGAGTCTTGCCCGGGTGAGTAAAACGCCGGGCCGCACGCAGCTCATCAACTTTTTTTCGGTTCAGGAACGGGCCTATATTGTGGATTTGCCCGGGTACGGTTATGCGGATGTTCCGGAAGCCATTCAGTCGCAGTGGGACAAGATGATGCATGATTATCTGTCAAACAGGGAGCCGTTATTGGGGCTTTTGCTGCTTCTCGATATTCGCCGTATGCCGTCGGAACACGACATGATGATGTTTGACTGGTGCATGGAACGCGAACTTCCGGTTCTGATTGTGCTGACCAAGTGTGATAAGGTCGGGAGAAATGAGGCCTTTAATCAGGTTCATAAACTGGCCAAATTGTTTGAAATATCGGCCAAGCAGTTTTTACAGACATCGGTTCTAAAGAAAACAGGGATGGATGGCCTTCGCGAGTCATTGTCGGCTTTATTTGAAGAGCATTTTTCAATGCAAAGAGAAATTGCAATTGCAATGGGGGGCGCCCCTGAGGCGCCCTCGAAGTAGTTTCGTTCTGCAATTGTTTCTCGTGCTTTTTGGGGGCGCCCTTGAGGCGCCCTTGAAGTAATTAGCCAAAGACTTCATCGAGATCTGACGGAGATGTATCGTACGAAGTATCGGGGCGTCTCTTTGGTGTCAGAAATGTGATGCTTTCAGCGATGATGGACTGAAAATATCGTTTTTCGCCATTTTTCATGTAAGAGCTAGAGTCAAGTCTTCCCTCAATGCAGCACAAATCGCCTTTGTGCAGGTAACTGTGACATAGTTGAGCCTGTTTTCCGAAGGCACAGATGTGATGCCACTGCATTTCTTCTTTGCCATTTTTAGAAGCGGGATTTCCGATGACGAATTTGACGAATTCCGTTTTGGAACCTTGTCTGAGTTCTGGATCCATACCAAGACGACCGATGAGGATAGCTTTGTTGATGCTTCTGGACATAAATACACTCCTTATAAAAAGATCGAATACAAGATGAAAAGATATCAAGAAGATTGCCGAAAGTCGGCATAAATGAAGGCAAAAGAGGGAGTAGGAATCAACTGATGTTTTGTATTTCATTGGAAGGTATCTGGATATTTTGTGTATCATTTCGTCGTTTAGCAGCGAGGAAAGTGATGGTTTCAGCGATAATGGACTGAGAATATTTCTTTTCTCCATTTTTAATATATGAATGGGAGTCGAGTCTTCCCTCGATGCAGCAAAGGTCACCTTTGTGAAGGTATTCATGACATAGTTGAGCCTGTTTACCGAAGGCACAAATGTGATGCCATTGAAGGTTTTCATTGTCTTTCTGGCCGAAGGATTGACAGATGGAGAAATGAGTAATGTTTTGATTTTCCGTTGTTTTCATAACGGGATCCTGACCAAGTCTGCCGATGATGATGGTTTTATTGAACGATTTTGCCATAATACAAACTCCAGATAAAAAAGAAGACAGACAAAACAAAGAGAACACCGCAGAACATGACGAAGAGAGTAATTATGTTTTCATACCCAACTCCTTGAAAATAAAAGGTTTCAGAGACACGACGTTCGATGCGTCAAATTGACGGAGGCTGATTGAATTAATAAACAGCTTTCATTAAGAGCTCGAATGCACTCCGTTATGAGTTATCGAGCGAGGCGTGAAACTGAACTAAGTGATTGAAAGAAAAGAATGAAGAAAGCGGAAGCATCAGTCGCGATTGAAAGCGGTTGATGTGTTTTGCCTTTATGATTAGGCACAAATCATCAAAATGGCCGAAAAAATAAAATTTTCTTGCAAGAAAATGAAATTTATGCCTTTGAAGGAGAAAATGCGTCATTTCATGCGGAGCAGTTTTATGAAACGGCTGTACATGAAAAAAATCAAATGTGGTATGGTAGCGTTTTGCGAAGATGTCGTAGATAAGACAAAAGACATTAGGTAGGAAAATTGAAATGGATGCACAAAGAGAACGTCAGAAATCCAGTGATTATGATACCAGTTATTCGAGTTATGGAAATGAATCGGATGAGAATTCAGCGAAGGCTCTGTTAGAGAAAGAGCTTCTCAAAGATGAATATGAGTCGGATCGCGAAGCGATATTGATTGCCATCAAGGATACATATCGTGAGATGAATTATGATGAGGCCAAGCGCTTAATTGAGCAATATCGACCGGTAGCGAAGCTGGATGAGGATTTTCTGGCTCTTGAGCGTTTGGTGAAAATGGAGGATGAAAATCGTCGGACAAAAAAAGACAAAGACATTGAAATTCGTCCGGGAGAGATGGAGGCAAAGCCATCGGAAAAGCTGGATGATGGCAGCCATTCATCGGTTGTAGCCCGGTCTGTCGAGCGCGATTTAACCTTGGAAGAGTATCGTGAAGATCGCGAAGTGATTCATGAGGCGATAAAAGATGCATTAAAGAAGCATGATTATATGGAAGCCCAGAGGTTTGTTCATAAATATCGTGCGGCCATAAAAATCGATGAGAATTTTGCAATTTTGGCCAAACTAACGGCACAGGGACTTGAAAAAGACAAACAAATCGAAAAGGTGAAGACGATACTCGATGTAACGGATGAAAAAGATTATACCAGACGTCAGGTATTGTATGAAAAACTATTAAAAATTGATCCGACAAATGAAGAATATATTGAGGGGCTTCAGAAATGTAAAGAAGCGCAGGGATTGGTTCAAGTAAAAGAAAAGAAAGATGTCGAACCAAAATTTAGGGCATGTCCAGTCTCGACGACGATTTTATGTTTGTTTGATATATTTGTTTTAACGGTATTTGCAATCGAAAGTGGAATGTCAATGGTTGCCGGATGGATTGTATTTCCATTTTTAATGTTGTTCCATATCTGGTCGATGAATTTCAAAAACTCGATATTTAAAAATCAATCGGCGGCGGCAAGAATTTTCTTCAATGTGCTCATTGGATTTATCAGTCTTTGTATATCTATTTTGGCGTTTTTCTGATGATTGTTATTTCGGGCTTGCCTTGAGACGCAAATTTTTGCGTCTCTACGGTTCGCCGGCGGCGCTATTGCCTTCGGCAATACGCGCCTTGATGTGCGTTGTTTAATAGATATCAACAGATGATGATTTGACGGGATAGATATCGGGTTTTAATTCGGCGAGAGCCAGTGAGGATTTTTGCGCCTGAGGCGTATATGATTCGAGTTGAACCGTGATTTGACGAGCGATATCCAGGAGAGAGGCAGCGGCATCTTCTGCCGGGAAAATGAGTTCGTCTTCAATCCAGACGGTGTACTCATCGAGTGCATCCGGGTCATTTTCGAGTTCTTTTGGCGGCGGAAGCGTCTTGAAAGCATCTCTGAAATGAAGAGCCATTTGAGCGAGTTCGTAAGCCGCTGCCGTCGAAATTTGCGCATTTTTATATGAAATGGCTTGTTGAAATAATTTTTCAGCGCCCTGACGAAGTTTTGCTTTTTGTTCAATTGATTTTCTCAGCGTTCGAATTGGAAATTCAAGTACAACATTCTCGAAATCAATCTGGGAGGCCCTTCCTTGCAGATAATAATATCTCGCCATTTCTGTTCTGGACCATGAATTTTCATCCGGGGTGAGGAGTTTAAGAGCCTTTTTGGCTTCATTGTTATTTTTTGCATCGACGGCGTACTGAGCCCATTGAAAGACAACATTTCGTTGAATTTGCAGGGGCTCATCACTGAATTTTGGATCGTTGTAAAGACTGGCGAGTCGGTTCATTGCATTTTCATGATTATCTTCCAAAGCCGCACGTTCAAGATTTGCAGCGGTCAGATTGAGAACCGGAATGGCCGTAGATTTGTCTTCATCCGAAGGCGTTAAAACGATATTGTTATTGAGACGATAGATATCGAATTGGAGATTTTGATTATATTTTATATATAAATCGAGAAGCGCTGAGGCACGCGATTTTTGATCGAGAGATTTGAGGAGTTGAACGGCATAGAGCACACTTTGTGCAGTTTCGAGTCTTGAGTTGTCATCAAGCGAAGAGGATGGTGCATTGTTTTCGGGCTCTTTTGTCGTTTTCTTTTTCGAAGATTTAGATGATTTTTCCGGTGTGGAAACAACTGTACTTGTATCGAGTGCAAAATAACGATTGGCGGCATCTTCAAAGGCATTTGCGGATTGTTCAAATCTGGCGATTTTGGAAGCAAAAACACCGATTTTATAGGCAGCCTGAGCGGCATGAACCGGTGTGTCGGCATTCACAAGAAGCGGGTTTAATATTTGAATGGCATCGAACCATTTTTGATTGGCTTCATGGAATGCAGCGGCTTTTTGACGCGCGGCAGTCGTGTGTTCCAGACGATCTGGAAAAGCTTCTTCAATGCGCATGATGGTATCGACCGCGAGATCGAATTTTCCGTCATCGGCGAGTGCAACGGCTTGTTTGTCGATGGCAAAGGAGGCCGTATTTTGTAATTCTTTTTCAGTATAATGTTTGAAATTCTTTTCAGCGATAAGCCATTTTGCCCAGAATTCAATCTTTTCGTAGTTGTTGGCTTTATAATAAAGTTCAAACATGGAGCCGACGGCAACAGCTGCATATTGATGATCGGGGAAATTTGTTACGATTTGATCGAAGCGTTGAGCGGCCTGATTATAATTATTATGTGTTCGATAAATTTCAGCGGCTCTCCAAAGGAATGCCGGCGTTTCATCGTCCTTGGGATATCGCAAAGAGAATTGTTCGGCAGATTTGACGAAACCGAGTTCATCTTTAGAAAGCGGTTCGGCTTCACGGACCTCGGAACCGCGTTTTTCTTCGACAAAAGACGTTGTTTTTGCGGAATTGACGATCGACCAGTCTGGGTCGGAAGTCGCGAGAATATTGGCGTAGACGAAAACCTGTCTGTTTGCAGCAACGCGAATCTGTTCATCGCGTTCAGATGACTTGTCATCGACAGGCCAGTCGACAATCTTTTGATAAGATGAAGCGGCATCCTTGAGTTTAACAAGAACCTCGGAGGCAGGTGACGGATCAGATTTCAGTTTTTTGCCATATTGTTTTTTTAAAGCATTGAGTGCGCCATCCGAACGTTCGTCAAGAACGTATGCATACGTATAATAGATATCAAATGCCGATTCATCCTGGATATAATATTGAATGATATTGGCGAGAAGCGCTTCGGCATCCGCCCAGGCAGAATCTTTTTCTGTTTGATTATTTGTTTTTTCAGCTTTTTCGATTGCAGCCATGGCGAGTGAATAGAGCTGGAATGAGGCAAATTTATCGGCATGGGCAATTGCGGTTTTGTTTTCCGAAGCGTTTTGTTTGTACCATTGGCTGTCAGGATTGAGTGCCGCGAGAGATTGTCTTGTATATTCTTCGGCTTCCAGGAGGCGGTTCGAGGCTTTGAAGGCTTCGATACGAGCTATTCTCCAGTCGACGACATGCGGGTGAAGAGGATTTTGTTCAATGAGATCGGCATAAAGCTCGATTTCTTCTTCAAATTTTCCCTGGGCATCAAGGATTGCGCCGAGCTGCTCAATCTTGTCACGAGCCTTGTCGGGTGGAAGTTTTGTATTGAGGTATTCACGAGCCTGTTTCCAGCCTTCGGGCAGTTCAACATAGGTTGTACTCAAATCATTAAGTGCTTGATTGCGGAATGAAATTTCTCCGCTTTTGAGCTTGTTTTCATCAATTTGACCTTCGCTGTCGACCGCAGAGGCGTATCTTGAATCGATGGATTCGACGACTTTTTTGAACAAATCTATGGCCGCAATGTATGAATCTTCATCGGCAAGATTGAGATAAGTCCATGCAAGTTTATATTGTGCATATTGATAGAATGCCGAATTGGGATAATTATCAATAATCTTTTGATATGCGGCTTGTGCTGTTCCCGTGTTCTTTTGTGAAAAATAAAACTCACCCATTGCGAGATAGGCTGCATCGAGGTCTTTATAATCCGGATAAGACTGTGTGAGCCTGTGAAGATAACTGATGCCTTCTCTGGACTGATCATTTCGAATGAGTGCATCGCCGAGTCTGAACAGAACTTCGTCGAGATTTTCATACGTCGGATATTTTGCGAGAAGCCTGCGATAATCATCTACAGCATTTTTGTAGTCAGCCTTTGGCTCGGGAGGGCATGTTGAGTCGTCATCTGCACATGAATCAAGTTTTTCCAGCCAGGAACGCCTTTCCCGGAGGTATTGATAATGGGCCATCTGCCAATGAAATTCGGCGATTTGAGAGAGCCATTTGGGGGCATCGGGATTGAGCGGATCTTTTTCGATGAGGCTTTCAAATTCTTCGACGAGAATGCCATTTTGTGACTCAACGCGTTCCATGAGCTGATCGACATCAGGCGGGACTTCTTCCTTGAGTTCATAGGGAGAGGAGGATTGTGGAGCCTGAATCGAGCGCGAAGGCGCGTTATTTTGGGGGCGTTTGAGGAGGGCCTGTGCAACGGCCGATTTGCCGAAATCTTCAGAGTCCTGCGCCCATGATGCAGCCGGAATACAGAGGGAAAGCGTCAAAATCCAAACAGCAATAGCATTCTTCATAGCAGAGTCCGTATCAGAGACTTGAAACAAATGCGGCGCTGAAATTTCAGCGCCGTAAATCAGATAGATGCGTTACAACGCATTCAGCAATTATCTCGAAGACCTTGAACCTCTCGGTTTTACGCCCTTCGCAAAAGGTCTCTTTTTCTCGCAGCCGTGTTCATCACGGACAATGGATTTTTTTTCGTGACGAGGTTCGTCGCGATTGAAGGATTTGCGAGTATTTCGCTCGTCATCGCGTTTGAAAGATTTGCGATCGTCGCGATTTTCGTCGCGATTGAAGGATTTTCGGGCATCGTGATCGGCGTTGCGCGGGAAAGATTTGCGTTCGGAGCGCTCGTCATTACGCGGGAAAGATTTGCGTTCGGAGCGTGTGTCCTCACCTCGGCTATCCCAAGAGGCGTTAAAAGAGCGTTTTGTGTCGTGTTCAAAACGTGTGTCTTCGTGCGGACGTCTTGCAGATTTTTCGGATTTATCGGAGAAGCGGAGCGTTGAACGGCGCGGTGCATCGATTGGATTATCGTCGTGATTATGCGATTTTTTAGCGGGACGTTTGTCTTTTTTGTCGAGATCTTCGCGGGCGGGAGCGGCCTGACGAGGCATCGTGCGTTCTTTTGGATCGAAGCCACGGGCATAACGGACGCCGCATTTTGAACGAACGGAAGGCATATTTGTGTCTTCGCCGACGAGGCTGTAGAGATCAGCGACTTCAGCTTCGGACAAATCGCGGTATGCGCCAAGCGCGAGTCCATCGAGGGTAAGGTTTCCGAAGGCGACGCGTCGGAGTTTCATGACGGGGTAACCGACGGCATCGCACATACGGCGGACGATACGATTTCGGCCGATATGAAGTTCGATTTCGATCCAGGTGTTGTTGCCGGTAAATTTGACGATAGAAAGACGATCGGGTTTTGCAAGACCGTCTTCGAGTTCGACGCCGGCGGCGAGTTTTTTGAATTCCGGAGAAGTGTCTTTGAGTTCGCCGCGAACTTTAGCGTGATAAACGCGAGGGACTTTTGCGGCTGGATGCGTGAGGCGATAAGCGAGTTCGCCGTCATTTGTAAGGAGGAGAAGGCCTTCGGTGTCCCAGTCAAGTCGTCCGACGGGGAAGACGCGTGGCATGGATTTGGGGAGCAGGTCGATGACGGTTGTGCGTTGTTCCGGGTCATCAAGTGTTGTGATGCATTCAGAGGGCTTGTGGAAGAGGACATAATTACGTTCTTCGGAATAGAAAACGGGTTTGTTGTCGACTTCGACGCGGCTTTTACCCGGGATGACGTGAACGCCCATTTCAGTGACGACGCGGCCGCTGATTTTGACTCTGCCCTGTTCGATCATTTCTTCGGCATGTCTGCGGCTGGCAATGCCGGCGAGACTCAAGAATTTTTGAAGACGAATACCGGCCTGTGGCTGAGTATTTTTTTTATCGTTTGACATTAAAACCTTCTTTAAATTGGCAGTAAGAAATCAGTGAAAAGGAGCGAATTGCTCCAAAAATAAAGCGGTATAAAATAGCATAAAAGGCGAGATAAACCAATTTTAGTTTTCAGGTTTTAAAGGTTAGTGGTTAGTGATTAGTGGTTAGTGATTAGTGGTTGTATGAGAAAAGAGCCGTGCCGCGTCACGGCTGAACAGTTTGTCGGGAAATGGGGCTGAGCGGGGCGTTGCGGGGTGTCCCCGCATTGGGGGTAGGCGCGTATTTGCCTGCAAATAGCGCCGCAGGGGGCTTTGCCCCCTCATAAAAATGCTAAAGAGAGCGGAATAATATCACGACATTTTGCAATGAAGCAGGATGTGGTAATAGAGCGCGAGTTTCTGTGCAAAACGGGAGTGAAGAAATGAGCGAGATCGTATTTTATGATGCCAATCCAACGGTTAGAAGTTTATTGACGAAACATTTCAAGACGTATGGTCTTCGAGTGGTTCAGCTGACAGATTTGGATAGTTGTGAAACGGTATTGAAGCAGTGCCGGGATCCGCTGGTGATCGTGCTGGATATGTCCCGTGAGCCGGAAGCACTTGTAAAACTTCAACAAATTGTTCCGGAATATATTCGAGAGTCAGAGCGATGCATTTTGACGTCGATTAGTCCGACGGCATTGGCTGCGTATTTGCCGAAAGATATTTCGACGTGTTTTTTCAGTCATGTGGTTGAGAGGCCGTTCAAGAAGAAGGATTTTCTGCAGTTTTTTGACGAGGTGATACAGCCGTGTCTTGCGAAGGCGACGTATTCACAGGAGCTGTCGGCGTCAAACATTAATTCAAGTGTTTTGCAGATAACGGGGCCGTCTTATTTGGAACAGGTGGATGAGGGGCTTCGCAAACAGATAGAGAATATCGTTCAGAATACGTCGAGCTGTACGGATTTGGAGCCTGGTGTGGAGGTTTCAAAGTCGGATGAAGTCAGTGGTCCGTCGGAGAGTGTGGGTGATTCGATGAATCGGAGCGGTCGTTCGGAGAATATCCGGATAAGTCGCAGGAATCGGATGCAGCTTCCGAAACATGCTGAAGAAGCGAACGTATTGGCGAAGACGAGGGCATTAATATTGGATAATGGTGCAGTGCCGGAACCGTCGGGTCAGGCATTGGGTTCGATGCGTCGAGTGGGGATGGCGTCAGTGAACAAGGGGCGAGTGTCAGCACTTCGGCCTGCATTGGAGCGGGAGAATCGGCGTGATTTGGTGTCTGAAGAGACGGAAGCGCGCGGAAAAGAGGATGTACGGCAGCCATCGGTTGTGAAGGAAGTTTCGGCAGAGGCTGTATTGTCGGATGGAAAAGCGGAAGTGAAAGAGCCGGAATGCGTTGCGAGTGGTTCAGTCAAGGAAGAAAAAAGGGAGATTGATGCTGTTGGTGTGTCATCCTGTCAGGTTCCGATGACATTGATATTTAATTTTTATTGGTTTTTGAGTATATTATCGCGCAGTCTAGCGAACAATTTTTATAATACGATTGTATGTCATGGCATGGAGTGTGATTTAATTATATTGCTTCGATGCGGGAGGTTATTATGGATAGATTCACTCAAGAAAGGGGAATGTATTCAGGATGTGAGTTCATTTTTGTCGGATCATGCGTTAACGTTGTCGAAGAAGCCGGAAGAATATATAAAGCAATATTATGAGTGTCATTCACTTGCGAAAGTATTTTCGAGTTTAAAAGTGGATGTGGAAGCGTATGCGATAAGTGAGCAGCAGATATTGACCTATTTGCCGATGCTTCGGACGATGGAGGGGCGTTCGGTTGATTATTATGAATATATACCGGAGCAATATCAGCAGCTTCTTCACGAGAGACCGTGTAATTCGATTGATATATTTCCTGCATTATTTGAAGATTTTAGATGCAATGCGGATTTGGTTTTGGCGCCGCCATATTTTCAGGTTGCACGATATTATATGCGTCCGTACAAGACGCCGCTCAATGGTGCGATCAATTTGAACACGGAAGAGAGGGAATTGTTGGGGCTACTGGCGCAGCCGAAAACGATACAGGAGTTGAAAAGGGCGGGTAAGAAACACGTATCCGACATCATGTATCGACTTGTATTGTTTGAATTTGCAGATTTTGTATATTAAGGAAGGTCTGAATAATTGTTTTTGGGGGCTTTAGCCCAAAGAACGCCAAAGGGCTGAGCCCTTTGGAATCCTCAATTTGCGTGGAGCATGACTGAAATGGCTCCGAGAAGAGCGGCCCAATATTAAAAAAAACATAGGAAGAGGCCGCGATAGAGAGATTATGAATTTTCGATAGCCATCATTTTATCGATTCTGCGTTGATGTCTACCGCCTTCAAAATCGGTATTGAGGAAAGTTTTGACGGCTTCTCGGGCGATAGCAGGGCCGAGGATATTTGCGCCGAGGCAGATAACGTTAGCGTCATTGTGACGTCTTGTCATTTCGGCTTCAAATGCGTGGTGAATGAGAGCGGCGCGAATGCCGTGGACTTTGTTAGCGGTCATGGAAACGCCGATACCGGTGCTGCAGACGATGACGCCGGCGACAGCCTCATGACTGGCGACGGAGCGAGCGACGGCGGCTGCGAAATCGGGATAATCGCAGGAAGCAGTGTCATAAGTACCTTTGTCGTCGACAATATATCCCATTTCAGTGAGCATTTTTTTGAGGTCTTCTTTCATTGTGAAACCGGCATGGTCACTACCGATTGCGAGTTTTTCACCTGGTTTGAACATGTTTAAATCCTTTATGATGTAAAAAAGAAGTGGCTGGCCTATTCGGCGAAGCCGAATACAGCCAGCGGTCGCGTCTATCTGCGATACGACGCGACAACGTTTGTGAAGTTATTACTTGTTCAAAAGAGCTTCGAGCTGTGTCAAAGTGTTATCGAATTCCTTGAGTGCATATTCGATGGGAGCGGGAGTGCTCAGATCGACGCCGGCTTCTTTAAGAAGTGTGATGGAATCTTTTGAACTGCCGGATTTGAGCATATTGATATATTTAACGGCGTTGTCAGGGTTTTCTTCGATGAGGTGTGCGAAAGAGAGAGCGCTTGAGAGACCTGTAGCATAGCTGTAAACATAATATTTATAATAAAAATGAGGGATATATGCCCATTCGAGATTGTCGGAATCATCCATGGCGTAGTCGGGGCCGTAATACTTTTTGACGAGTTTTCCGTATGTATCATTTAACCATGCAGCCTGAATGGCTTCGCCATTTTCAACAGCTGTATGTGTGAGATATTCAAATTCGGCAAACATTGCCTGACGATAGATAGTGCTGCGAATGTTCTCAAGTTTTTCGACGAGGAGGTCGATTTTTTCTGCGTCGGTTTGAGCATTATTCATGAGATAGTCGTTGAGCAGAGATTCGTTGGTTGTGGATGCAATTTCAGCGAGGAACATTGTGTAATGGTATGCGCCTGCGGGCTGATTTTCAGCGGAATAAATGCTGTGAAGTGAGTGTCCGAGCTCATGAGCGAGTGTGGAAACGTCATCCAGAGAGTCTTGGAAATTTGTGAGAATGAAAGGATCGATGCCATATACGGAGCAGGAATAGGCACCACTTGTTTTATCGGCATGCGGCATGAGATCGATGGATCCTTTTTCAGGATCCATTTCTTTTTTGATGCGATCGACATAATCCTGCCCGAGAGGAGCAAGTGCGGTTGAAATGAGTGAAACAGCATCATCATAAGTGTATGTTTTTTCGACGCCTTCGGTGATAGGAATATACATATCATAGAGATGAATGGAGTCGAGATTGAGAATTTTTTTTCTCAAAGAAACATATCTATGCAGAGGTGCCAGATTGGCATTTACGGTTGCGAGAAGGTTTTTATAAACATCGACAGGAATGTCGTCTTTGTCGAGATAGGCTTCAAGAGCGGTGTCATATTTTCGAGCTTTAGCAAAGAGAATGTCGTTTTTGAGTTGTCCGATATAGGCATTTGCGAAGACTTCCTGATATTTTTGAAGTGTTGTCATGAGGCCGTCAACGGCAGATTTTCGGATGTTTCGAACGGCACTTTTTCGATATTTTGAGTAATTTGAAAGGGTAAGTTGAACGGGTTTTCCATTTTCGTCTTTGATGATGGGGAGGTTCATTTCATCGAGCATTGCATCAAAGACTTGTTCACTTTGGGAATGAATTTCATTGAGGTCGATTTCAGCCCAGAGGACGTCGCCGGCGAGTGAGAGGACGCGTTCAGCATCTTCGGTCAGGACGCGGTCTTTTCTTCTGAAGATGTTGCGAATATAGGATTCGTGTTTTTTAAGATTCTGATTTTCAGAGAGGAATTTTTCAAGGGAATCGGAAGAGAGTTTAAGAATACCGGTGCGAATGCCTTTTGAAATTTCCATGAACTGATTGAGTACAGTTGCCGAACGCATCTGATCGGTTTTGGTTTCATCAGAGGGTTCGGTATCGACAGTCATATTTGCATAAAGCGTGAGTTTGTTGACGTCGGTATGATATTTAAAATATAAATCGAGGCAGTTATTGAGTTCTTCGGCTGTATTGAAAGTTTGGCAGTTGCCGAGAGCAGTCATCTGTGCAGGAGTGTCATTGAGAGCGGCTTTGAAATCAGCATAGGTTTTGAAGAGACGATCTTTTTTCCATAAATATTTGGGATCGATTTCAGCACGTGATTTGACGCCGACTTTTGAAGAAGAAGCCGGAGCTGCGGCAGGTTGTTCATTTTGAGTCATAGGTTGATTTTCCGTACAGGAACAGGGCTGGTTGTTTGAACCGGCGCAGGCTGCGGCAAGAAGAGATGTAGAGAAAATGGCAGCTGCGAGTGCGGTTGTACGCGTGAGTTTTGAATAAGACATACAATAAAGCTCCATAATTTGCCCAGTTATGGCATAATAGAAGTTAGAATTTAACAGGGGTAATCCCCAAAAATTAAAAATCTATTTCAGAAAAATGGGAAAATCGCAAGAAAAACCGTCATAATAAGGGAAGTCTGGTTACTACTCACCGGGGCTCTGCCCCGAACCCCGCTGGGGCTTTGCCCCTGTCCTCAGTTCGCAATATGAAATGCACTTCGTTTCCCGAGCCTGTTGGTCGAGGCGTTGTGCACAACGCCTCGACTGGCCGTTCATTTCATTTGCTCACTGGGCGCTGCGATGCCAGTCGTCCAGTGGACGCCTGTCGTCTC
>JAZRVP010000212.1:0-11937 GCA_045599245.1 Myxococcota bacterium | reverse complement strand
GATAGTATAAGCCTTTTGGGCTGCCTATCCCTTGTTCCTCGCCGGGGCCCCACCCCCGGCTCTCGTCAATTTCTGCCTAAAAATTGCGAAATACTCTGCCATATTCAGTAGATATGTGAATTACCCTGGGTGAGTAGTAACGGTTCAGAGTGTAAAAAATGAATTTTCAGAAACAAAATCATGCAATAGACTAAAGGGAAGGTCATTTGGTCGGAGGAAAGGATGGCAAAGATCAATGCATCAAAAGTGAAGTCAGCAGCAGCGAGTGGAGGTGTAAGAGTGCCCCCCTCGCCAGTAAGGATTCAAAAGCCGGATCAGATCAAGAAACAGGCGCAGGCGCAAGCCAAAGCGAGGATGAAAATGCTGATTCGCGTGGCGATCATGGCGGGCGTTTTACTCGTGATAGGTCTGGTGGTTTATTTCGTGAAATTTTATGGTCGGATGCCCAAAGATGCGTTTAAGACGGCAGTAAATTATGCATATAAGGATGACGTCATACCTTTCAGGGATTCATTTACGAGCCAGACGATAGAGCTGGTGGAAGCGGGCGGCAACGCAGAGAATCAATGGCTTCATTTGATGGATGGCATAACGCCGGCCGATCGCCCAAAAGTTACGAATGAAAAAATCACGGAGAAAAATGGCATCAAGACAGCCGAACTGACGGTTAATGTTGGGGGAGAGGAACGGACTGTGTATATGCTTCAAGAGGATGGAGATTGGAAAATCAATCTGAATGTTTCGATCAATCCTCGCAAAGTGACATTACCAGAAGATGTTCCGCCGGAATATGTCGATAATTTTGACGTATCGGAAGAGCCGGACGCCTGGTGGGAAGAAGGAACAAAAGACAGCGACGAAGAGGAAGGAGAGAAAGGCAAACAGGGAGGTTTTTTCTCAAGTTTTAAAAAGAAAAAGCTATTATAAATGTGTTCATTCCAAAGCCCAGGGAAAATTGATTAATTGTTTTTTTTCCGGGGCACTGCGCCGGACCCCGCTTAAGGGCTGAGCCCTTAAGAATCCTCAATATTTTTAGATGGTATAAGTTTTGGGGGCTGCCTAATCATGATTCCTCGCCGGGGCCCCACCCCCGGCTCTCATCATTTTCTGCCTTAAAATATCGTTTTGTTCAGAGGTTCCCCAGGGAAGGTCTGATTAAAGTTTTTTGGAGCTTTGTCCCCCGCCAAAGGGCTGAGTACTTTGGAAACCTCATTAGTTTTAGGTGATAGGCTGTCTAACAGCCAGGGTGTTTTTCATCAGTCTGTGCCATATAATATCGTTTTAATCTGAGAGTTCCTAAGATATTGCAGTATGCAGAAAATTTTGATACAACATATTGGGTTATTTTTTTGCGACGGAGAGATATATGCGCAAAGGATTTACACTAATTGAAGTTATGATAGCGATTGCGGTATTTGCCGTAGGATGTGTTGGGGTATTGGGCTATTTGTGGACGTCGATTCGCCAGAACAGTATCAACAATGACCGCACAACTGCATTGACGATAGCCGAACAGCAATATGCAGAACTAGAAGCCCTTGCGTTTGAATCGCTTCGCCGAAGCGATCCGGTTCCGTTAACACGCCCGATAGGCATCCTTGGACAAATATATTCCAACGGAACCAATGACCAGTGGTTCAGACTGACAACTAAACACGTCAGCATCAATGGCATAACCTCAGATAAAAAAAACAACAACAGGTTTGCAATCGGATATCTCGTAATGAAGCCGAATCCAGATGGCGCTCATGCTACTTATAATAATTTCATTCGAGGTGCAATTCGCGTGGTCTGGGGAACAGATGGCAATTATCGAGACACCAATACAGACTGTGATTTGCTGCTCCAGGGCAAACTGTCAGACGACACCCGACAGCGTCGATTAACAAAAAATAAATGTGACTACGTAACAGTTCCCTTTGCATTTCAATGGACGAAACCTGCAGCAACCCCCTAATCTCTTCGTCGAAGAAAAACCTCAATAGGAGCCAAATATGAACTTGAAATTTCAAGGCTTTTCCCTGATTGAATTGCTCGTTGCAGTTTTTCTAACTTCTATCGTCTCACTTGCAGCCTTTACCCTTCTTGGTGGTTCGACATCTGCTTATAACGATCAGAATGTCCGTCGAAAACTAGCAGGAAATATCAGAAATGCAGAAATGCAACTTCAGAATGATCTTTCCAGAACGGGTTACCGTTTTCCCTTTTATGTCAATGGAACTCACGGCCAAAGTTCAAATGCGGGTGGTGGATTAAATAACATTCAGGCCTTCATATTTCATCCCGATCCCAGCGGCAAAAATGCTTACTCTGCATTCACCCTTTTTACGAGCGAAATTGGCTATAACGGCTTCGAGGTTGATGACCTTACGGGCAACAGAGTTCTCCTGAACCCCCATCTCATTATGCCGATGACAGCCGCAGAAGTTGACACCGTGACTGACAGTTGTGACGGAGTGGGTAGTAGATCGGCCACATCGACAGAGTTCTGGTCAGCCGTTTCAAACGCATTCACTCCCAACCTCGTTGGTTTCACACTGGCAAATGATTCAGGCGACAAGTGGAAGTTTTTCAAAAAAGGCAACGACTGCGGCAATTGTTACAACTTCCCCTCAGTTCCGCCAACAGTATTTGGCACTGAACGATACGAGGTTACCGTTCCTTCCGGGGCTGGAACAGTAGATGATGTGCAGCGCATTTACCCCATCGTTGCTATCACCTATATGGTATTACCCAAAGAGGGTGAACCCACAAATATGCAGCTCGTTCGTTGCTACAACACAGAAATCACCAACCCCACAACGAGCACCGTCACAGACTGTCAGGTCTTGCTGGAACGCATGCAGTATTTTGATGTCATCCCACTGCTCCTGCAGGGCAATGATTCTACCATCACCCCAGACCAGTCATTATTCCACCATCCAAATGTCAGCGGCCAGCTGTTAAGCAAAAAAATCGATCAGTTTGGCAGTGGCAAATTCGGTTCCGAAGATTTTGATACTCGCGTTCTGCTTCAGGGACAGAAAGCACTAGCTGCAACAATGAACAACGTTCGTGCTTTCTATTTCCGCTTTTCTGCTGCGGGCGACACCCAGAATGAACAGGCCAAAAACGGAGTTCTCGAATCTGATAACAGCGAAGATTTTCATGTCTTCACCTATGATGGATACCCCATCATTCATTCCCAGGGAACAGCCCCCATCTTCGCCATAACGACAGAAAATAACGTGATAGAAGAGACACTTGCCCCCAACCTCTTTAGAAGCGCCGAATAGTTACTTCTGCATCATATATCCACTTGCTTGCTTCTTTAATCTTCAAACAGACGGAGTACACTTCATGCATAACATAAAATTACAACGAAGCGGTCTCGCACTTATCGTCGTCCTTCTCGTTATCTTGGGGGCAACAGCTGCCGGAATTTACGCCGTTCAAATATCTCAGGCTGATCAGAAAAATATTACGGGTATCCAGTATCGTCAGCAGGCTTCTTACGCCACTCATCAAGCCGCCAGTTTTCTGACCAGCGAAGAGCTCATAAACAATGTCGATATTATCAAAATGGCTTCAGATGCCAATGCTGTCAGAAACCAGCGCGGTGCCGTGTGTTCTAATGTAATCAAAAGCTTTAGTGGTTTAGGTCCAGACCTTCCAGGCACTGGCGAAACATACCGTCTTCGTGGCGACCTCGCTCGCAGAACCAAACAAATTGCTGCCGTCAGTGATCCCGTCTTGTCTCCCGAACAGACTCCTGGCGATAGTGAACAAAAATATTGCCAATACATTTTTACGGGTGAAAGCTATTCACTCTTTGGACGAAGCGTCGAGGTTCGCGGTACAAACGCCGATAAATACTATCTTCTCGCCGATCTCAACGCGCATCAGACTGGTTTCAGACGAGAGATTGGCCTGCTTATCGCTGAGCATCTCAGCTGTTACTAATCGTTTCCTCGTATTCTCCCAAAAGGCGTCAGTGTTTTACTGACGCCTTTTTTTATATTTTATCCTATGAATTCTTTTGTTTCTATTTATTCTGCATGTTTAAATACATTTGAAACACTTTTTATTAATAAAAATAACGTCCTGCATATTCCAACCTCTTCAGATTATCCACAATATCTTGTTATTCACGCCAATGAATACAGCCCGGATATGGACAAAACAACCTAGCTGTGCCGTTTCATTCTTTTGAAGCTGAATATACTTCATCATGAGCATAAAATAGTATTTATTGCGTACTTTTTTTTATTTTGATACAATTACATTCGCTCATTTTTTGGAGAAAAGTATGCACCGAGGATTTACTTTACTAGAAGTTATGGTTGCCATCGGAGTTTTTGCCGTTGGATGTGTAGGTGTGTTGGGATATCTGTGGACTTCCATTCGCCAAAACGCTTTAACCCATGATCGCACAATTGCCCTCACCATTGCAGAACAGCAATATAAAGAATTAGAGGCACTCGCCTTTGAATCCCTCATGAGAAAAACAATGAGGAGTGAAACGCTTGAGCATCCGCTCGGACGTCTGGGCAGTATCGAGAAACACACAACACTAGGCCAATGGTTCCAGCTCTCAACAGACCGTGTCAACATGAACGGAATCCATTATTCCAGCGATTCAAGCGTCAACAGATACGCAATTGCTTATTTAAAACTCGATCCAAGCACCGGCTCAATTGGGATTGACTATGGTAATTTTGTTCGGGGGGCTATTCGTGTTGTGTGGGGAACTGACGGTACTTTCTCCTGCAATGACCTCCTCTCAAGCACTCTGACAAACGATAATCGAACGCTTCGACTTAGCCACAAAAACTGTGATTATGTATCCATTCCTTTTGCTTTTCAGTGGAAATAGTCTGGTTTCATAACCTGAAAAGAATTTCTTTGGGAGCCTCATTATGAAAATGAACCATCATGGCTTTTCACTGATCGAATTGCTCGTAGCAGTGTTTCTCACATCAATTGTCACACTCGCTGCATTTACACTTTTGGGAAGCTCAAACGTTGCCTACAAAGACCAAAACGTGCGCCGAAAACTTGAAGGAAACATCCGAAATGCAGAAATGCAGCTTCAACGAGATCTTTCCAGAACTGGCTACCGTTTTCCTTTATATGCAAGAAATGGTGATGACGTCGGTCTAAATAAACACATCAACAGCAACCTGATTACCTCTGATAAAGTTCAATCTTTCACCTTTCACAGAGATCCAAACGGAAACGCTTTTTCTGCATTCACCATTATTACTAGCATCCTGGATTTCAATGGCATTGAAGTCGATTCAAGCTCAAGTGATACCACTCTCAATATCAATGAACGACTTACCGCACCTTTGACTGCCGCAGACGTTGAGGTCATTCCTGATGATTTTACCGCAGGAGAACTTTCGGCTCGCGATCTTTCGGCTCAAGAATTCTATTCCGCCATTACTAACGCTTTCAGAGCAAATCCAACCGTCGGTTTCGTCCTTTCCAATAACGCCGGTAATGATTGGATGTTCATTGAAAAAGACAGCAGCTGCGGCGATTGTCTCACTGCTCCCGCATCCGCACCTTCTGCCCTTGGTTCTACTTATCAAGTCACTATTCCTCATGTCGACATCGGAGATCTCAGCGTCGAACTCATTTACCCCGTCGTCGCCATCACTTATCTGGTTTTACCCAAAGATGGTGACAACAAAAATATGCAACTTGTTCGATGCTTTAACAAAAAATATCAGAATCCAACCACAAACGCTGAAGATCTCCTGAACTGTCAAGTCTTGCTCGAACGCATTCAATACTTTGATGTCATTCCTATCGGCATTAATCACAATCTCGCTTCAAACACATTGACCGGCAATGCACCTGTCCTGTTTGGTGACGTAAATGTCAGCGGTTGGCTTAATGGCCAGGTTGATCAATTTGGTGACGGCGTATTCGGATCCAAAAACTTTGCTTCAAAAGTGTACGATGCCATGAAAGCCAACTCTTCAATCGAAGATTTGCGTGGATTTTATTACCGTTTCTCTGCAGCAGGCGACTCTCCAAACGAACAAGTTAAAAATGCCGGTGTTTCCGAAAAAATACCCTACAATACCTTCACATCAGAGGGTTACCCCATCATTCATGCTCAGGGAACCGCTTATCTCAACGCCCTTTCAGTCGATAATTTTATCAATACCAATACCAATCATAGCCTTTACGATTAGTTCTCATTTTTCTCACACTTCCATTTACACATCCAGTCTCTCACATATTCTTCCACTTTTTCTTCTGACTTTTGCCTCAAAGAGGAGAACATCCTGTGAAAAATAATAAACTTCATCGCACCGGCCTTGCACTCGTCGTCGTCTTGCTCGTCATATTAGCAGCCACAGCAGCCGGTATTTACGCCGTACAGGTTTCCCAGGCCGATCAAACCAATGTAATGGGTGTTCAATTCAGACAACAAGCCGCTTATGCTTCTCATCAAGCTGCCGCATTCCTCACGAGCAATGAAGTCTCTAAACATCTCGATATCCTTCGCATGATTTCCAACGCCAATACCGTTAATAATCAGCGCGGTGCCATCGGTCCTGGTCTCATTATGGATTTTAGCGGTTTGGGTCCCAGCATTAATGGAGCCCCTGGTACACAAAGACTCAAAGGCGATCTCGCCAGACGTACAAAACAGCTCGCATCAATCAGCAGTCCTGTCCTTTCCAATTCACAAGTCGGCGGCTTTTCAGATTCTGACACTTACTGCAATTATATTTTCACCGGCGAAAGCTACTCCCTTTTCGGACGCGGTGTTAAAGTCCGTGGTTCTGCTTCCGAGCCGTATTATCTTCTCTCCGATCTCAACTCTCGTCAGACTGGTTTCAGACGGGAAATCGGTTTAATGAACGCCAGCTACATTCCCTGCTACTAATCATCCCCCCCTTCCCAATCAAACAAGCGCTCAAACACGAGCGCTTGTTTTGTCTCCGCATTTAATCGCTCCGTACATACATTATCATCTTTAATTCATTGATTTATAAAATCTTTTTTATCCCCTCCATTACCGTCGCATACTTCGCTATCTCCACCTTCCTCATTCTCCGAAATATCCATGCGCGCTCGCGGATGTGCACTATCATAAACCTTCACCAACCGATCGAATTGATTGTGCGTGTACCGCGCCGTTGTCGAAAGTCGCGCATGTCCCAACATCTCCTGAATGGCTCTCATATCCGCACCAGACTCCAGCAAATGTGTCGCAAAGGCATGCCGAAGTCCATGCGGTGACACATCCGAACTCAGTCCCTTTTCCACTTCTTCTTCATGCAATAAACGTCGAATACTGCGCGCCGTTATCCGCCCGCCTCTCGAATTCAACAACAAAGCATGTTCATCCTGATTCCCCGACTTGTCGACCAATTCAGGCCGCGTTCCCGCCAAATATCGACCAATTAAATCAATTGCCGTCGTCGTGATCGGAATTTCTCTTTCTTTATTGCCTTTACCTATGACCCGAATCCATCCCTCGATAAAATCGATGTCTTCAATATCAACCGAAACCAGTTCACTTACACGAAGTCCACTCGAATACATCAGTTCAAAAGCCGTCAAATCCCGTATCGTCAGATTTGATGCATTCCCCGGAATCTCCAAAAGAATATTGATTTGATCAACAGTGTACGTCGGCCGAAGCTGCTTCGGTATTTTGGGATTCTGCAAGTTCTCAAACGGGCATTTTTCAATCGTTTCCTGATGAAGCAGATAATGAATCAACGAACGTACGGCTGAGATTTTACGCGCTCTCGATGCCGGTTTCTGGTCGCCAAGAGCTTCCGCCAGCCACGAACGCATCCTTTGTCGCGTCAGTGCTTCTACCTCAACATCCGGCTCTCCCTGCGCCTCAAAATATCCCATCAACTGGCTTAAATCCTGGCCATAAGCCTCTATCGTACACACCGAATATCCTTTCAGACGCAACGAATTTAAAAAACAATCGATTTGTTCTGACAATTTCGTCATGTCGTGTCACTCCGTATGTTTTTTGTGATGTGATTTGGCTAATGAGTTATGATCTGATAGAAGATTCCAAAGGTTTCTATCGCCATTTCGACGATTTTTTTTCACTTTTTTCATACACTCATATTATGTCAGACACCAAAAAAACAGTTTTCTTAACCGGTGCAACAGGCACCATGGGAAAAGCCGGTCTCATCGAACTGGCCAAAAGACTCGATCACTTTAACGTCGTCGTACTCGCCAGAAACTCTCAAATCAATCACGAAAAACTGGCACCCTATGAAGGAAAAATCAAAATCGTATGGGGGGACTTGACCCATTACGAAGACGTACTCGAAGGCGTAACCGGGGCCGATTACGTGCTTCATGTCGGCGGTATGGTTTCACCCGCCGCCGACTACAAGCCAAAATCCACTCGACGCGTCAATCTGACTGCTGCTGAAAACATCATCAAAGCCGTTCTTGCACAACCCGAAGACAAACAGCCTCGCGTCGTCTATATCGGTTCCGTCGCCCAATTGGGCGCACGAAATGAGCCAATTCATTGGGGACGAACCGGCGATCCCATTCAAATCAGCATTTACGACCACTACGCCATCTCCAAAACCATCGCCGAACGCATGTTCGTCGAATCCGGAATAAAACACTGGGCCTGTCTGCGGCAGTCCGGCATCCTCTACCCTGCCATTCTCAAAAATTACGATCCCATCATGTTCCACGTCCCCATTCGCGGCGTCCTGGAATGGGCAACCGTCGAAGACAGCGGCCGACTTTTGGCCAATGTCTGCGAAGACGATGTGCCCGAAGAATTCTGGAATCGTTTCTATAACATCGGATCGGGAAAAGAATACCGACTCTCAAACTACGAATTTGAATGTCTGCTCCTGGATGCCATTTCTTGCCCGAGACCCGAAAAAATATTCGATGCCAACTGGTTCGTTCTGCGCAATTTCCACGGCCATTGGTATCAGGACTCCGACGTCCTCGAAAACTATCTCCATTTCAGAGCCAATACCCCCGTCAAAGAATATTTCGCTGAAATGGGAAAATCCGTTCCCTGGTACTATCATCTGGCCAAAATCGTCCCGCCTGTCTTCATCAAGGCCGGCATGAAACCTATGGCTTTCAAAAAAGGCCTCGGCACACAGGACTGGATTCAAACAAAGGATCAGACAAGGATTTCGGCCTATTACGGTTCCTACGAAAAATGGGCCGCCATTCCTTCCTGGAAGGACTTCGATCTGTCCCGGCCATCTGAAGAAAGCATCCGCCTCGATCACGGCTACGATGAAACCAAACCCTTGTCGGAACTCGATATCACGGACATGAAACAAGCTGCAGAATTTCGCGGCGGTCAATGTCTTTCAGAACAAATGACACCAGGTGACATGAGAACTCCGCTTAAATGGAAATGTCAGTTCGGACATGAATTTGAAGCCTCTCCAACACTCATTCTCCTCGGCGGCCACTGGTGCCCGGAATGTCTCCCCATGCCATGGCGATACGACGAAATTGCCAAAGGCAACCCCTTCTTTGCCCAAGTCTGGAATCCGGCTCACGATCCCGACGAAAACAACGTGTACGACGAACACATCTTCGACGGCTGGGAGGACTAATCAATGACACAACGCGAACTGCGCGATCTCCTGAACAATCTCAAAGAAGGCCGGCAATCCGTCGATGAAGTCATCACAGCACTGAAAAAGGCTCCCTTTGAAAACATCGGCTACGCCAGAATTGATTCACATCGCGGCATTCGCCAACGCTCAAACGAAGTCATCTACTGCGAAGGCAAATCCCCTGAACAAATCACGGGAATTGCCTCTGCCATGCTTGCCCAGGGCGACTCAGCCATCCTTCTGACACGCCTGGACGCGGCAAAAGCAGATGCTGTGCTGCCTGAGCTGACAAACACGCGGCCCCTGCCCATCGAATACGACAAAGATGCCAGAATGGCTATTCTCGGCCAGTGTCCCGTCCCCGACGGCCACGGGGACATCGTCATTGCCACAGCCGGAACATCCGACATTCCGGTTGCAAAAGAAGCCGCCATGACCGCGAAATTCCTCGGCAATCGAGTGAACTGTCTCTATGATGCCGGCGTCGCCGGCCTCCACCGCATCCTGAGCTGCCTCGATTCGCTCCTCGAAGCCAACGTCATCATCGCTATCGCCGGAATGGAAGGCGCACTCCCGGGTGTTATCGCCGGCCTCGTCGACGCCCCCGTCATTGCCGTCCCTACAAGCATAGGCTACGGCGCCTCCTTTAACGGACTCGCCGCACTTCTGGCCATGCTCAATTCCTGCGCCGCCGGCATCAGTGTCGTCAACATCGACAACGGCTTCGGCGCCGCTTTCCAGGCAAGCCTCATCAATCACATCCACATTCAATCGGAAAAATCATGAGAACTTTGTATTTCGACTGCTCCATGGGCGCTTCCGGTGACATGATCGTCGCCGCTCTTCTCGAACTCCTCCCAAATCCCGATGTTTTCGTCGAAAAATTCAATGCCCTCAGTATCAGCTCTCAAACACTCGGTCCCGTCGAACTCTCTTATCATCCCGGAAAACGCTGCGGTCTGTCCGGAACCTCGGTTCACATGCTGATTAAGGACAAATCATCCAACCAAATCTTCGAAGAAGCCGCCGATCTCGCACCCGATACTCACCACGAGCACTGCCATGAACACGGGCACTGCCATGAACACTGTCACGATCATGATCATGCCCATCATCACGGCATGAATCCTCACCAAATCGACGCCATTTTTGATTCTCTCGATATCCCGTCCGACGTCCGCCGGAACTGCAAATCCATCTTTGGTCTCATTGCAGAAGCCGAAAGCCATGCCCATGGCTGCCCGATTGAACACATTCATTTCCACGAAATCGGACATCTGGACGCCATTGCCGACGTCCTTGCCTCATGCCTTCTCATGGATGAAATCAAACCGGAACGCATCATTGCCGCCCCGATTTGTCTCGGTTTTGGGACAGTCCGGTGCGCACACGGCATTATCCCGGTTCCCGCCCCCGCCACGAGCTTCCTTCTCAAAGGCATTCCCGCATATCAGGGCACAATTGAAGCTGAAATGTGCACCCCGACCGGCGCCGCCATCCTTCGACATTTTGTCCATGAATACGGCCCCATGCCGACAATGACCATGGACTCGACTGGACACGGCCTCGGAACGCGCGAATTCCCGACACGCCCCAACATGCTTCGCGTCATGCTCGGCACAAGCTCCAAGACAAACGTCGAAACGCCTCGTGAAAACTTCGTCGAACTCCACGTCAATGTCGACGACATGACCGGAGAACAAATTGCCTTTGCCACTCAAATGCTGATGAATGAAGGCGCCCGCGATGTCTGGACAGTTCCAATCTTCATGAAAAAGGGCCGCCCGGCCCAGACGATTGCCTGCCTCGTCCCCGAAATCGACACACAGCACTTCGTCGATCTGCTCCTTCTTCACACGACAACTCTCGGCGTTCGGATCTTTCCATGCAGGAGAATCGTGCTCGATCGAACCCTCCAAACCGTCCAAACGCCGCTCGGAAACGTGCGTCAAAAAGTCGCCTCAAATGACCGGCTGACGCGCAAAAAATGGGAGTTCGACGACATTGCCGAAATCGCGACGCGGCTTCACCTGAGCCTTGAGGAAGTCATGGCCAAACTTAGCGAAACGGATATTTAGCTGTTGGGCCGGGGCTATCAGAAAATCTGATACGCCCCGGCAGGCGCCGCTGGCTAAAGCCACGCGCCGCCTGCCCGTGCTATTCTGACGAATACGCACGGGCTTCTTTTTTTGTCCCGCCCTCGTCACAACAATCCGCAACAATCCCACAATCTTCAGAACGAACTCAATCGCGGGTTCGGGGCGTTGCGGGGCTGGCCCCGCACCGGGGGTAGGCGCGTATTTGCCTGCAAATAGCGCCGCAGGGGGCGTTGCCCCCTCACAAA
>JAZRVP010000211.1:0-3856 GCA_045599245.1 Myxococcota bacterium | reverse complement strand
AAATACCGCCTTGTCGTGGACGGTAAAGAGCTGCACAACATCGACCGTGGCAACGGCGTTCTGATCATCGACGGCGTAGACTATCGGTCTGAGGTCGATAAGCTGCTCTAGGAGGGGATCATGGAGAACGATAACAGTGTTCAGCTTTTTTGTGGCGTCCGGGGACTTGAGAGAGACGGAGTGGCATATCTGCACATTGAAGATGTCGCTCGGGGACTTGGTTTTACCCAGATCGCCGCAAGTGGCAATGCGTGCGTGAGATGGGAGAGAATCGATAGGCATTTAAGCGAACTGGATTTCATCCCCACAAGTGGGGATGGCCAAAACCCGCATGATTACTATATCCCTGAGAACGTGTTTTATCGGCTGTGCATGAAAGCAAAGAATGCGGTTGCTGAGGCATTTCAGGCGAAAGTCGCCGACGAGATCATCCCAGCCATTCGCAAGACCGGCGTCTATGCCACTGACAACTTCATTGAGCGAACGCTCAATGACCCCGACTGGGCGATCTCGATGCTTCTGCAGGTTAAGCACGAACGTGAATGTAGAAAACTGGCCGAGGCGCAGCGCGATGAAGCCATCCGAACCAAGGCACAGATCGGGTCACGCCGCGAAGCAACTGCCATGAACACGGCTTCGCAGAAGTCGAAAGAGTGCGAGCGACTTCGCGAGCAACTCGGTAATGCCGAACACTGGAAACAGGTCAAGGCAATCCGCTGGCTGTCGCAATATTTTGCACTGTCCAAAGGGCTTTATGGTGCGATTGCGCATAAGCTCAAAGACATTTGCATTGAGCATGGATGGGAACGTCGCGATATTCCCGATACCGAATATGGAACGGTCAAGGCATATCCGATTGATGCCATTGAGATTCTGCGCCAGCGTATCGAAACAGACGCAAATATGCTCGGTAAATATCGATTGGTCTAGGATACAAAAAAAGCCGCCTCAGACGGGGCGGCTACCAACAAAGCCAAACAAGAAAAATCATTGGAATAACGAAACAAATCAACGCTATGCCAAAGATGGATAAGCAATAAAGGCCATCTAATATCTTTCCGAACACGCTTCTTGATGGTTTGGTTGGTTCATAATGGAATGTAAACATATCTCACCTCCCATTGCTGTTCTCTCATTGGAGAGAATAGTCACAATTCTCAAAAAAAGTCAAAAGGAAAAAGAATGGAAAAGATAACACTCTCAAAACCGTTCAAACTCAAGGATGAACGAGAAATTTCCGAGTTTTCACTTCAATTTGATGAACTATCGGTGGCCGATTTCCGACAAATTAGAAGACTGGAATTTCAGATTACTGACAGCAAGATCGTGGATGCTGAAAGCATTGCAAAACCAAAGAACTTGTCGTTTGAATTTCAGCTCGCGTCTGGATTCTTAGCTGCCATCAAAGGAACGGATGGACTAGGAATTGATGATTTTACGCGACTGCCTATGGCGGACGCAATAAACCTCGCACGGACTGCCAGTTTTTTTTGGCTGGATGTGGATTAAAACAAAATTCTGACATCGTGCGTCTGCACGGTGTCATTGGACAGTTAGCCATTCAATACCATACGGACATTGTCAGGTTATTTGAGATGCCCATCACGGCTCTCTACTACCACTTTGTGTTGGTCATGCGTGGCATGGAGGGAAAATGAGTCGAACGTCAGAATATACGTTGGAGATGCAAATCAAGGATGACCAGAGCAAGGATGCGCTTCGAGAACTCGAAAAGGGATTGAAAGGTTTGGGCGAAACGGTCAAACGGGACGTTTCCGGGGATGCCCTGACCAAGAATCTTGATGCATCTCAAAATGCCGCGCAAGCCATCATCGATAGATTTCACGAAATGGCCAAGGATTCTGAACTGGATTTTCAGGCCATAGCCAAAGCATATTCCCAAAATGCAGGTAAAGCCATTGGTGAACTCGAAAAGCAATATGCTGTTGTGAAAGACCAGCTTGATGAAGCTCAGAAAAAGCATGATGAAAACGTCGAAGCACTCAAGAGCTACAATAAACTGCTTGAAAATCAGGATTTGTCACTCAAAGAGCGTTACGCGATTTATGACAGGATCACATTTCTTGAGAAGGAACAAAGGAATCTGAACTTGGAAGAACTCAAGACCCAAGTCCAGCAAAACCGTCAAATCCGTGCAAATCTTAAAGCAGCCAGCCAGTCAGCTTTGATGGAACGTGCCAATACCAAATATAAAAAGCTCGAAGAACTTTATGCTAAACGCAAAGCGGCTACTGATAAATCCGAAAAGAAAAGTCTGGACGAGAAGATCAAACAGCAGAAGGCATATATTAAGGCGATTGAACAGGCTGAAAAAACAACCAAAAAGACGACAGAACAAACAGGAAAACTTGGAAAAGCATGGGAGTTTGTTTGTAAACACGCTGATAGAATCGGTAAGGTGACACAATTTGCTTACAACGCTACTGGTATGTTAGGCAACGCTACCAGAACGGCTATCGGTGCAGGCAAGGCCGCCTTTGGAATGGTTTCAGGGGCGGTAGGTAAAGTTTCTGACTTGGCAAAACAAGAAGTCGACAAAGAACGGTTGGCAAACCGCGTCAAAGGCTTCAACATGGACGACGCCAAAGACATGATGAGTCAGCTCTATATTCAGACCGGCGCCGATTACGGCGTCATTGTCGAAGCAATCAACCGCGTGCAGAACGTGCTGAAATCCAATGACAAAGGCGAGTTGATCGCTGCGACTGCCACGGAGATTCGTTATCCTGGTGCGGCGCAGACATTCGCTTCTTCAAATACACAAGCGGATGCAACCAACTTTGCTCGATATGGCAACCGCCTCAAAGCCGTTCAGAATGCAACAGGTGCCAGCGATGAACAGGTTCAGGCTGCATCTGAGATGATCAACAACCTCAAGCCTGAATCATTCAAGAACGCATCGATAACAGACCTCCAGACGGTTTATCTTGGGCTTCAGAATAGCGGTGCGTTTGATAACCAGGATGAATTGGACAAGGCTTTTAAGAAATTCGTTTCTGATCAGTCAAGATCTGATCAAAACGCTTTTGAATTTGCCCAAAAGTACGACTGGAACAAGACCATTGCGGGGGAACGCAACCGCATTCAGGCATTCAACACGCTTGCGCAAATCGACTGGAACACAATGGGCAGTGCGCTAAACAGGCCAGATGAGCAGACATCGCAGGGGCAATCCTCTTCCGAAACGATGGCCATGAGAATGCGTCAGATGGAAGAGAAAAAGAATGAGCTCATGCTCAAACTCATTCCAGCGGTAACGCCTATTGTTGAAAAAATAGCTGATTTGATTACAGGGCCAACAGGATCAAAGATTGTCGATGGTTTTGTCAATCTGTTTAAGTCCGTCATACCTGCGCTAGACCCCATTTTCAAACTTCTTGAGCCTGTACTTCAAGTCGTGTCAAAGGTTTTGAATTGGCTCGGCGATGTCGTTATCCCCAAAATGCTATCCGTGTTTCAGTCCATTGCGGATTGGTTCGGTTCGAATGACGGGGACGAATACGCCATGCCTCAAAAAGCCGCAGGAGGCCTTGCGTTCATGCCGTCGATTGTCGGCGAGCGAGGGCCGGAAGCCATTATTCCACTGGACTATTCGAGGGCACAGCGTGCCGAGAATATCGCAAACACGGTCAACCAGACCTTCAACATGGGGGGGAGCCAGACAACGGCTCTGAGCCTCGCACAGGCCGTGCGCTCGCGTGATTTCACGCGGGCAATGACCGACAACCAATTCTTTACCCGAAGATGCGGAGCGTTCTAGCCCCTAACCCCTAAAACCCCTTTCCCCGTTGGAGCAAGGGGACTTTCATAAGGACGGACACATGAAAACCTATAT
>JAZRVP010000210.1:0-22904 GCA_045599245.1 Myxococcota bacterium | reverse complement strand
TCGACTTGCATGTGTTAGGCCTGCCGCCAGCGTTCGTTCTGAGCCAGGATCAAACTCTCCAGTTTGATCTTGTATATTGAGCCGTTTTACAAAACGGCTTTTCTTTCTTCTTTGATACCGCGTAGCATGATACGCGGTTACTAGATGCTTTCGCATCCCGAGCATCTGCTCCGCAGATACTCTTTTTTTAGGCTCGCACTTCTGCTTTATATTTCTCTCTCATCTTCGGTTTTCAAGATTGCCGCAGGTTCTTTTTCAGAGCCCGTCGAACGAGGCGGCCTTATACGCGTGTCGGTTATTATGCGCAAGTTTTTTTTCAAAAAAAATGCGGCCGCGTATTCGCAGCGCGAATAGCGGCCGCTCAGGCCTTGCGTATCGGCAAAGCCGATAGCAAGGCACCCACACCATGTAACGACGTTGCGTGCAACGTCGCGCACTTGCGTATCGGCAAAGCCGATAGCAAGGCACCCCTCCATCATCATGTCCTAAATCCTTGAATGACGCCCTTTTACTGTTATAAAGTGATAGAACGTCTGATGCATTCATTCTGTTTCAGGAGGCTTTGGGGTATGCGTTTAACAAGACGGCAATTTTTAGAACTCTCCGGCGGCGCCGCTGCTGCCTTTATTCTGGCCGCCGTTCACCTGAATCGTCATTGTGCGGGAAACCTGGCTTTCAACGACTGGAGAGCTCTTCCAGGGATGAAACTGACGCTAAACATGGATTTTCCTCATCCGGAAACGACTCAAATTCACATCTTTGCAAAGGCCGACGGGGCCGAGAGGCTCATTCAGTCTTTTCCCGGTGCCTCGTCTGTTTTGGTTGAAGTCCCTGCCATTGAAACCTCTGAAGAATCATTTGAACTTTATGCCGCCTTTATCGATGGCTTCTCTGTTTATACAAGCCCCGGCGTCGAAGTTTTGAGTGCCCCGTTCAGATTCGGACTTTAGGAGAGGGTTTTCATGATGCACCATTTCACTCGCATACTGGCGGCTCTTTCACTCGCCATGCTCACCGTTTCGGGGCCGGCTTTCGCTCAGGATTCCGGGCTTATTCCTAAAGAATACCGTCTCAAAATCGACAAGGCCGATGTCTCGAAGGCTCCGAATATCCGCCTTCGCGCGACGTTTCTCGACGCCTCTGGAAAACCCGTCAATCCCGACAAAATCAATGCCGTCAACGTCTTTGCCGATGACGATATCATTACTTCAACCCCCAAATATACAGCCCTTCGCGACTCCGATATTCCCATCGACCTCGCACTTGTCGTCCCCATTTCCAAACGTTTTACCGAAAACGACCTCGATGCCATGAAAGACAGTCTGGCCAACATCATTGGTCAGGCCAGACCGGAAAAAGACAGTTTTCCGGGAGATCGCGTCGCAGGTTTCTTCGATGACGGACGCGCAATACAGGTCGCCGAACTCGGCAAAGCCTCTGTCGTCACCGAACTGCTCAAAAGTACAAAGCCTCAGGGACAGCCGTCCTTCCTTTACAGCAGCCTGGACAAAGCCATCGAAGTCATGTCCGATGCCGCAGACAAACGTAAAAATGCCCGGCGCGCCATCATTCTCGTCACCGATGCATTCGACACCTATACGTTCAAAAAAGAAGACGTTCAAAAAGAGATTTTTGACACATACAACCGCGCCAAAAGCCAGAATATCAGTATTTATGTCGTCATGTACCGGCCGTTTATTCGATCGCTCATACCTCTGTTCGAAGGCCTGAGCAGGAAAACGGGCGGCACCTACCGATACGCCGAATTTGCCGACCAGATCGCCGTCGAAATCAACAAGGCATGGGGCGAAATTTACGGCGAAATGCTCGTCGATTTCAAACATCCGTCACTTCGCAAAGGGCAATCCGTCGTCTACAAGCTCGAGGCTATTCGGGAGGGCGGAATGGCCATTCAGTCGGAGCCTTACCGCGAAATCACCATTACCGATCTCAAGTTTGACTGGAAACGTTTCGGCATTATCTGCGGAATCGTCGCCGGAATACTCATCATTGTGCTCGTCGTGTTCCTGATCATCCGGCGCAAAAAGAAGAAGAAGGCAGAAGAAGAGGCGGCCCTTTTGGAGCAGCAGCTGCAGGAGAAAATTGAAAGGGGCGAGGTTTGTCCGAAATGCAGACGGACAATGATGCCGGAGTGGAAAGAGTGCCTGTTCTGTGCAAGGGAAGCGGCGGAAGAGATTTCAAAAGCCAAGGCAGAAGAAAGGAAGAAAGCCCTTGAAGAGGCCGAAAAGAAAGGCGTCAAGCTCGAAGGCCGCATCTGCCCCAAGTGCAATCGAACCATGATGCCGCAGTGGAAAGAGTGTCTGTTCTGCAAGGCCGGCATCGGCACCGACGGGCCCTCGAAAAAAGGCATCGGTCCTCGCGCCGACAAAAAGGACAAAAAAGACGCGCCTGTCGCCGAAAGACTTTGTCCCGTCTGCAAACGGCCTATGAAAGCACACTGGACGACGTGTCTGTACTGCGAAGCGGATGCCGCAAACCGTCCTGAAACTCAGAAAACGCAGGAACAGCAGGCGCCTCAGGCTGCGAGAATTTGTCCCGACTGCGGCCGTCCGATGAAAGCCCATTGGGACATCTGCCTGTACTGCGAAGCCAACCGCGCAAAAGATTAATTCTCATTCGGAGTCCCAAGCATGGATAAATATATCGTTTTTGCAGGTCGTCACGTTCCAATCGTCACAAATTATCCCGTTTACGTCTTCGACAACGATTCCGCCCCCAGTTACTATCATCCCGAAAAGACGCTCTCCCCTGACAAGCTCATGCAGATGGCCATTCTGCGTCCCACCATGCAGAATTTCTGTGCCAGATTTGGATCAGGAAACACCTTCAATCTCTCTCAGGAGCAGCTTTTCGGCATTTCAAGACAGGAAATCGATGCACTCGGACAGCACATTTGTCAGATTGCCCTCCATCACGACGTCACGATGAACGCCAATGACACGTTCAACGTTCTTTGCACTCGCGGTCTTTCAACCCATTTCTGTGTCAATTACGACGGCGCACTCTTTCAATATCTGGACTGCTACCACATGGCCTGGGCTACCGGCGAAAACAACAACCGGTGCATTGCCATCGACATGAACAATCCGGTCTATCCCGAACTTCGGGAAGAAGACCCCGCGAACGGCATGCGCGACATCTATCAGGGCAAAATCAACGGTTCTGTCAAGACCATGCTTGGTTACACGGAACCGCAGTATGAAACCATCATTGCGCTCATCAAAGCCCTCATCACCCCCATCAATTATCCCGGTGACACGGACCCCTGGACGCCGCTTCCGGTCGTTGCCGCAAACTGCTTCCCGCCCATTTCCGAAAATGGCGAGGTCATCAATCAGCTTCTTCGCGATTCCGTCCATTTTCAAGGCTTCCTTGGGCATTATCACTGTTCGTCAAACAAATGGGATCCGGGTCCGGCATTCGACTGGCTTCGCGTTCTGTCCGGCATTAAAGGCAAACGAAACAGCCTTCCGATGCTTCTCCATGAACGGAAAAACCTCGCCGAATGCGGTGGAAAGCTCCTTCGGGAACTCCTCGACAAATACTACCAGAACGCCGAATTCTCGAACGGCGGCTGGTATCCGGTGGGAACCAACCAGGCATGGCATTCCGGCATTCATCTCACAGCCGAAGCCGGCACCCCCATCCTCAATATGATGGAAGGCACCATCGTCGCCGTCCGCAACGTCAAAACCGTCGACCTCGGCGATCCAAGTTTCGTTCTCGTTCGCCATGAACGCACTGAAAATATCGACGGAAAAGAAAAAACCGTCTACTGGTACTCGCTCTATATGCATCTCAGCCCGATGCATACCCCCGAAGACCTGGACGGCATTCCATGGGTTCAGGATCTGCTCGGTGCCGATGTCCAGGTGCCCGATTCCGTCCTCTACAACATGAATTCCGATTCCAGGAACTACGAAAAAGGTATTCCGCACGTCGTCGATGGCACCGTCAAATCCAAAAACTATGACGAAATCCTTGCGGCGTTCTTCAGAGGCGACATTATTCTCACAAACCTGCCCTACCGTGCAGAACAGGTCGTCGGCAGAATCGGCCGTTTCGGCGCCACGCCTGACACGCTTCAAAGGCAGGTTCATATCGAAGTCTTCAGCCAGGAAAACATCTTCCAACACGGAAATGCCGAAAATAACAGCTGGCTCATCGTCGAAGGCGACTCGTCGGACTATTCCCTCGTGCGCGTCAAAAAGCTCCTTCGCCCCATCCAGGAACACATCCAGTCCCTCACAGGGCAAATTCCGACGTTCCTCAAATCATCGGAAATCGGCAGTTTCTACGCCGTAGGCGAAAATGACCCGGTTGCACCGCGAAGAAACGACTTCAGAAAAATGATCTGTTCCCATCGAAGCGAATGGTCGCCGCTTATGAACTGGACCAAAACGGCGATACAGTCCGTCGGCTGGCAGTGGGAATCCGAAGAATCATTCGGCAAATGGCTCGTTCTCTGGCTTCCCTTCCAATGGCTCACAAAAGAAGTCACGTCGGCACTCGATCTCCCGCCGAAACACTATTTTTATACCTATCATCCCATCTATCTGCTCGAACAGCTCAACAAGACATACGCAGGCGATATCGCCCAAAATGCCGAAGAAGCCGGTGCATCTGAAATGAAGGACAACGCTAATGACGTAGCCAATCGCGTCGCCGAACTCGTTGCCCTGAACAAGAAGTTCGAAAACAAGGAACCGCTTACCGAAGCCGAACTCAAACGTCGTGACGAACTCTATATGCTCATGGACGACCACATGAACGACAAACGCGCAGATATCGAAGCCGAAACCCGTTACGACTATTATTACGACGAAAACTTCGACATCTGGGAACCGGGTGAATGGGCACCGCCCACGAGAGCTGAATTAAAGAAATTATAATATATATTATTGTGGGCTGCCTATTGTTTTGCTTTGCAAAACAATACGGCCAGCCGGGCGCCGCTATTGCCGGCCGGCAATACGCGCCCCCCACATCATAATAATCACGGAGCATAAATATGAAGAAACGATACATCATTGGATTGATGTTAGCTTTAGGAATGAACAGTTGTACACTGGAAGATGCAATCGATGTCGGTGAAAAATGTCCGCCATTAGTATTTGTTGATGATGACGGGTTTTTTGTTAATCAAAACGGAGATTACAGCAATGCAAATGGCGATGCAGTCACGCAAGATGAACGTTTTAAAGTCGATGAACGAGGTTATTTGGTCAATGAGTCTGGCAAATTTGTTACCCGAACAGGCCAGATAACTGAAAAACAAGTCAAATATGAAGGCGTGTTATTTAGTTTTACTGATTATAGTGAGTCATCAAAAGAAATCAAATATATCCGTGTCTCATATAAAGACAGGGTTCGTTTTGATGTAGAAGATATTTGTTCAGAAGATAACAGCAGTTGCCTGAGTAAAAACTATTCACACAATCTGACCTCAAAAACGTGTCCTTTTACATACTCTCATTGTGCACTGGATACATCGCAAAACTTTTTCTGCGTTGCAGAAAGTGATGACCCCGTCAAAGTCATGTGTGACGGCGAGTGGGTAAATCCTAAAAATGACAAGCGATATTGCGGAGCAACGGGGGATTGTCTTGGCGATCATCGAGGCGAATACTGTGACAGCAACATGGTTTGCAGCGAAGGCCTCTGCCAGTCACAATGTATGCCAAATCAGGTATATTGCGGTCGAAAATGTGTAGATCCGTTATCAGATAAAGAGTTTTGCGGAGCAAAAGGAACGCCGGAAACTTGTGAAAATGAGGGTGTCAAATGCGATGAAGACGGTACTTGTATCGACGGCCGATGTGTCATGGGCAGCTGCAAAAAGGGGCTTCATCTCATTCAGGATGGAACATGTGAAGAAGACAGCCTGGAGAATTGCGGCGCCAGAGGCAACAACTGCCTGAGCCGTCCCGGATGGGCAGAAGCAGCATGTGAAAACGGCGATTGCGTCGTCTTGAGTTGCGATGCGACAAATGGTTTTAAATTGGATGAAACCGGAACCCAGTGTACAAAAGAATCATGCGGTGAAGGCCAAATTAAATGCGGTGGCAAATGTATAGATCCCCTCACGGACGCCTATTATTGCGGAGCAAAAGGAACCATATACTCATGCGAATCCGAAGGAACTGCCTGTCAATCCGGTGAGATTTGTTCATTTGGTACATGCGGTGTGTCATGTCAGGGCGGACTTGACAACTGCAAAGGCACTTGTATCAATAAAGGCGAAACACACGTCAGTGAATGTACAAACGAAACGGATAGTATTTTAACTTGCGTCGATGGTTACGCTGATTGCGATAGAAACGTTGCCAATGGCTGTGAAGTTCAAATATTAGGAACAGATACCGCAAATTGTGGTGCGTGCGGTAAGACTTGTACTTCTGGTCAGGTTTGTTCAATCGGTTCATGCGGTTTGTCTTGTCAGGGCGGTTTGGACAATTGCAAAGGTACCTGTACAAATAAAGGTGAAACACATGTCAGCGAATGTTCACCGGAGATTGATAGTAATTTGACTTGCGTCGATGGTTACGCCGATTGCGATGGAAACGTGGCCAACGGTTGTGAAGTCAAAGTCAAAGGTACCGATACCGCAAATTGCGGTGCCTGCGAAGAGACTTGTAAATCCGGTGAGGTTTGTTCTGGCGGCATCTGTTCCACATCCTGTCAGGCAGGATTAGATAATTGCAAGGGAACATGCATCAATACAGGTGACACTCATGTTTCAAAATGTAATTCGAGCAGTATTACCTGTGTCGATGGTTATGCCGATTGCGATGGAATCGTTGCAAATGGCTGTGAAGTTCAAATACTGGGAACGGATTCCGCAAATTGTGGCGCATGTAATAAACCATGTGCCTCTGGTCAGGTATGCTCAAGCGGACAGTGCGGTTTATCATGTCAGGCAGGATTAGATAATTGCAAGGGAACATGCATCAATAAAGGTGACACTCATGTTTCGACATGTAATTCGACCAGTATCACATGTGTCGATGGTTACGCCGATTGTGATGGGAACGTGGCAAATGGCTGTGAAGTCAAAGTCAAAGGTACCGATACCGCAAATTGCGGCTCATGCAACAAGGCTTGTGCATCTGGTCAGGTTTGTTCTGGCGGCAGCTGTTCCACTTCATGTCAGGCAGGATTAGATAATTGCAAGGGAACATGCCTCAATACAGGTGACACTCATGTTTCGACATGTAATTCGACCAGTATTACATGTATCAATGGCTATGCCGATTGCGATGGAATCGTGGCCAATGGCTGTGAAGTCAAAATCAAAGGTACCGATACCGCAAATTGCGGTGCCTGCAACAAGGCTTGTGCATCTGGTCAGGTTTGTTCATCTGGCAGCTGTTCCACATCCTGTCAAGCCGGATTTGATAATTGCAAGGGAACATGCATCAACAAGGGTGACACTCATGTTTCGACATGTAATTCGACCAGTATCACATGTGTCGATGGTTATGCCGATTGCGATGGAAACGTGGCAAATGGCTGTGAAGTCAAAGTCAAAGGTACCGATACCGCAAATTGCGGTGCCTGCAACAAGGCTTGTGCATCTGGTCAGGTTTGTTCTGGCGGCAGCTGTTCCACTTCATGTCAGGCTGGATTGACGAATTGCAAAGGAACATGCATCAATACAGGAGAAAACCATGTTTCCTCCTGTTCTTCCAGTTCAATTACATGTGCGACAGGTTATGCTGACTGCGATGGAAAAGTTTCCAATGGATGTGAAGTCAACGTAAAAGGAACGGACACCGCGAATTGCGGTGCCTGCGACAAGGCTTGTGCCTCCGGTCAGGTTTGTTCAGCCGGCAGCTGTTCCACTTCCTGTCAGGCTGGTTTGACAAATTGTAAGGGAACATGCATCAATACAAGTGAAACACATGTTTCATCCTGTTCTTCCAATTCAATTACATGTGCGACAGGCTATGCGGATTGCGATGGAAAGGTCTCCAATGGATGTGAAGTCAATATAAAAGGCATGGACTCTGCAAACTGTGGTGCTTGTAATCAAGGATGTAGCGCCGGGCAGGTTTGCAGTTCAGGAACCTGTACAACCTCCTGTCAATCCGGTTTGACGAATTGCAAGGGAACATGCATCAATATAGGTGACACCCATGTTTCATCCTGTTCATCCAGTTCTATCACTTGCGCAACTGGTTATGCAAACTGCGATGGAAAAGTTTCCAACGGGTGTGAAATCAACATAAAAGGAACAGACTCCGCAAACTGCGGCGCTTGTAATCAAATCTGTAGCGCCGGACAGGTTTGCAGTTCAGGAACCTGTACAACCTCCTGTCAATCCAGTTTGACGAATTGCAACGGAACATGCATTGATACCCAAAATGATCCGAAAAATTGCGGTAGCTGTAACACTCAATGCAATGCAGATCAGGCCTGTGTAAATGGAAAATGCACAAGCGTTTGTCCGTCCGGAACCGAGCTTTGTATGGGAGCCTGTATAAACAAAGAAATCATGCATATCAATTATTGCTATGACAACATTTCTGCCTTCGGATGTTCAACTAACTATGAAAATTGTGATGGCAGTTATGTAAATGGGTGTGAAGTCAATACAAAAAATGATCCAAATAATTGCGGTGCCTGTAACACTCAATGCAATGCAGATCAGGCCTGCGTAAATGGAAAATGCACAAGCGTTTGTCCAGCCGGAACTGAGCTTTGTTTGGGAGTCTGCATAATCCCAGAACTCATGCATATAACTTGTTACAACAACATTTCTGACTACAGCTGTTCACTTTACTATGCAAATTGTGATGGCAGTTATGTAAATGGTTGTGAAACGTATCTAAAAACAGATCCTAACCATTGCGGTTCTTGCTCAAATGCCTGTGGTACAAACCAAGCATGTTATAATGGCTCCTGCCGAACAGTGAACTAACAGCATCAAACGCCGGCCATACCGGCGTTTTTTACTTATTTTTGCTTTATTCAGAGATTATCAAGCCGATAGTACAACTCGCCATGAACAATGAATAACATTATCTTACGACAGATAACCGATTATTGTTCCGATGCAGCAGCCTTTGCTTCGGCTAAACGCGCCTTGGCGGCATCGTCATCTTTAAATGATAATTTAAAATCGTTTTCCAATTCGAGCGAATTTGTCACTTTATTTCTCAGACGAATAAGAAACTTTGTACATCCACCGGTCTTGATATACATATCATACATATTTACGTTATAATAAAAGGAAGAATAATTACTATTCCAATGAACCATCCAGGATTCTACGACTGTTTTTTCATCATTATCAGCGACGACTTCCAAAACGAAATCGTTCATATTGGCAATTCCAGGCAGCGCCAATTCTACGCGAAAATCTTCGCCATATTTTTCTTTTACTTTACTGACTTTTTTCCAGTCACCGTCAATGGTCTGATAAACCATGAGGGTTTCATCCGGTTCCAATAAAGCCGAACTAAAGGTTGGCGTAATCTGATAAACCAGGTTCCCGATGGCATCTTCAATCGCACATCGTTCCATATTCTCATGTGAATATAAATTTGGATGGTGATGAGGCGGTGTATCGTCAGAATCCGAGCAAGAGCCATCTCGATTGTATGTCGTTAATACACCGTTTCCCACTCTGGAAGAATACAATGTTAAACTCACATTGGCATAACTGTTCTGCCAGTGATAATCATAGGGAACGTCAACTTCAATCGTGTATTCTTCACCCGTTTCATCATTGATACGTGTCCTTTTTTCCTTGCGGCTACGGCGATCCATACCGCGATTAACAGAATAACTGTTTATCGTTGTATATGCGACGAGGTCTGCTTCCTGTTCGCTAAGATTATCCGCATCGATTCCGCCCGTATAGTTATAAATGACATAATGATTATTATTCTCAAGATCCGATAAAAGTTTATTCGTAGCACTTACAATGTATTGATCCGGATATTGATCATTTATAACGGGTGCCACCGTAATTTGGTTATACTCATCCGGCTCCGTCCAGAAACCAGGATAATTGACAAATACAACATACTTACGTGAACTGCAGCCTGATAGCAATGCTGCAAATAGTCCAATCACCAAAGCAGCCCGTACCGACGTACGAAGAGAATAACCAAAGCAACTCCATAATCTTGATCGGGCCTTCATTGTTTTTCCATTCAAATTTTCATCAAATCCAGAAAAGCTCAACAGGGATGTCCCCATTTCAGTGCTGCTCTTTTGAAGCGATAAATGACTTTTTTTCCACATAACGACTCCAATTTATAAGGCACAAAACGCACTTTATGCACAAACAGAATCCCAAATCAGCCCTTCTGAGAGCCATCTCTCCGTCCAAAGCAAATTAAATGCCAATACAAATATATACAGGCATTATTTAGAAAACCGTTGAATAAAACTTTATTTAAGGCAGGTCTGAATAAAACGATATTCTTAGGCAGTAAATGTCGAGAACCGGGGATGGTGCTCTGTCGAGGAGCAAGAGTTACAGCCGCAAAGGCTTATACCACCTAAAAATATTGAGGTTTCCAAAGAGCTGAGCCCTTTGGTGGGAGCTCTGTGTTTTTCGCCATCCTGTGAATGGTGAAAAACACAGAGCCCAATGAGCAAATGAAATAAACGAGTTGGAGAGCCGACAGGCTCGGGAAACGAAGTTCGTTTCAAATTGCGAACTGAAGACAGGGGCAAAGCACCAGCGGGGTTCGGAGCACAGACCCGGCTGAATAGTAACCCACTCATTAATATTTCAATCTAAATTTCTTTTCTATGGGCGGAAACTATGTCAGAATATTTATACTGCCTTTTTAAGGCAGCGACAGGAACCTTATTGTTCATGGAGTAGTTATGATGAGAAACCGATACATACTGGGTTTGTTGCTAATTTTAGGCATGAACGGTTGCACACTGGAAGATGCAATTGATGTCGGTGAAAAATGTCCGCCATTAGTATTTGTTGATGATGACGGATTTTTTGTTAATCGCGACGGAGAGTATAGCAATGCGAATGGTGATGCAGTCACGCAAGATGAACGCTATAAAGTCGATGAACAAGGTTATTTAGTCAATAAGTCCGGAGAATTTGTAACCCGAACAGGTCTGGTGACTGAAAAAAAAGTAAAATATGCGGGGGTGTTATTTAATTTTACTGATTACAATGAGTCTTCAAAATCAATCGAATATATTCGAGTTTCCTATAAAGACAGGGTTCGATTTAATATCGAAGATATTTGTTCAGATGAAAACAGCAGTTGCCTGAGCAAAAACTATTCACACAATCTGACCTCCAAAACGTGTCCGTTTACGTACTCTCACTGTACCCTGGATACATCCCATAAATTTTTCTGCATTGCAGAAAGTGACGAACCCGTCAAAGTTGTTTGTGACGGCGAGTGGGTAAATCCCAAGAATGACAAGCGTTATTGCGGAGCGACGGGAGATTGCCTAGGTGAACATCGCGGTGTAGATTGTGAAAACGATATGGTCTGCAGCGACGGCGTCTGTCAGAATCAGTGTTTGCCAACACAAGTTTATTGCGGCAAATGTATCGATCCATTATCCAATAAGGATTTTTGCGGAGCAAAAGGAACACCGGAAAGCTGTGAATACAAAGGCGTAGAATGCGGCGAAAATGGAACCTGTATCGACGGCCGATGTATCATGAGCAGCTGCGATCCGGGAACGCATCTTCTTCCTGATGGTTCTTGTGAAGAAGACAATATTGAGAATTGCGGTGTCAGAGGCAATAACTGTCTGCTCCGTCCCGGCTGGGCAAATGCAATATGCGAAAAAGGTGATTGCATAGTTATTAGCTGCGACACGGAAAAGGGATATAAATTGGATGATACCGGCAAACAGTGCACCAAAGAATCGTGCGGTGAAGGCCAAATAAAATGCGGTGGAGGATGCATTAATCCCGACACAGATAATCGATATTGCGGCGCAAAAGGAACCATATACTCATGCGAATCTGAAGGAACACCCTGCGAAGCAGGTGAGATTTGTTCTTTTGGTATATGCCAGCTTTCCTGTCAGGGCGGATTCGACAATTGCAAAGGTATTTGTACAAATAAAGATGAAACACATGTCAGCGAATGTTCGCCAGAGATAGATAGTGAATTGACTTGCGTAGAAGGTTATGCCGATTGCGATGGAAACGTTGCCAATGGTTGTGAAGTTCAAATATTGGGAACGGATACTGCAAATTGCGGCGCATGTGGTAAGGCTTGTTCATCGGGTCAGGTTTGTTCAATCGGTTCATGCGGTTTGTCATGTCAGGGCGGTTTTGATAACTGTAAAGGCACTTGTATAAATAAAGGCGAAACACACGTCAGTGAATGTTCAGACGAAATGAATAGCGCACTCACTTGTGTAGATGGATTTGCAGACTGTGATGGCAAAGTTGAAAATGGTTGTGAAGTTCAAATATTAGGAACGGATACCGCAAATTGCGGCGCATGTGGTAGGTCCTGCACATCGGGTCAGGTTTGTTCAAACGGAACCTGCGGTTTGTCCTGCCAGGGCGGTTTGGATAATTGTAAAGGTGTTTGCATAAATAAAGGTGAAACACATGTCAATGAATGTTCAGAAGATAACAAAAGTAACTTAACATGTGTAGATGGATTTGCAGACTGTGATGGCAAAGTTGAAAATGGCTGTGAAGTCAATGTGAAAGGAACCGATACCGCAAATTGCGGTGCTTGCAACAAACCTTGTGCATCCGGAGAAGTTTGTTCAATTGGTTCATGCGGTTTATCCTGCCAGGGTGGTTTGGATATTTGCAAAAGCACCTGCATTAATTTTGGTGAAACACACGTTTCCAAATGCACAAACAACGTCATTACATGTGTCGATGGTTACGCCGATTGTGACGGCAATGTCGCCAATGGCTGTGAAGTGAATATTAAAGGAACAGACGTTGGTAATTGCGGAGCCTGTAATAAACCCTGTATGAGCGGTGAAGTATGTGCCGCTGGAACATGTGGATTATCCTGTCAGGCCGGTTTGTCGAATTGCAAGGGAATATGCATCAATACAGGTGACACACATGTTTTGGCATGTAATTCAAGCAGCATTACATGTGTCGATGGTTACGCCGATTGCGATGGAAACGTTGCCAATGGTTGTGAAGTCAAAGTCAAAGGTACCGATACCGCTAATTGCGGTGGCTGCAACAAGGCTTGTAAATCCGGTGAAGTTTGTTCTGCCGGCAGCTGTTCCACATCCTGTCAGTCGGGTTTGACGAATTGCAAGGGAACATGCATCAATACAGGTGAAACACATGTTTCATCCTGTTCTTCCAGTTCTATCACTTGCGCAACTGGTTATGCAGACTGCGACGGTAAAGTTTCCAATGGCTGTGAAGTCAATGTGAAGGGAACCGATACAGCAAATTGTGGAGGTTGCAATAGTGCATGTCCATCTGGACAGGTTTGTAGTTCAGGAACCTGTACAACCTCCTGTCAGTCAGGTTTGACGAATTGCAAGGGGACATGCATCAATACAGGTGAAACACATGTTTCATCCTGTTCTTCCAGTTCTATCACTTGCGCAACTGGTTATGCAGACTGCGACGGAAAAGTTTCCAATGGCTGTGAAGTCAATGTGAAAGGGACGGACACAGCAAACTGTGGGGCTTGTAATCAAGGATGTAGCGCCGGACAGGTTTGTAGTTCAGGGACTTGCACAACCTCCTGTCAATCGGGGTTGACGAATTGCAAGGGAACATGCATCAATACAAGTGAAACACATGTTTCATCCTGTTCTTCCAGTTCCATCACTTGCGCAACTGGTTATGCAGACTGCGACGGAAAAGTTTCCAATGGGTGTGAAATCAATGTGAAAGGGACGGACACAGCAAACTGTGGGGCTTGTAATCAAGGATGTAGCGCCGGACAGGTTTGTAGCTCAGGGACTTGCACAACCTCCTGTCAATCGGGGTTGACGAATTGCAAGGGAACATGCATCAATACTGGTGAAACACACGTCGCATCCTGTTCTTCCAGTTCAATCACATGTGCAAACGGTTATGCGGATTGCGATGGAAAAGTTTCCAACGGCTGTGAAGTCAAAGTGATTGGAACAGACACTGCGAATTGCGGTTCTTGCAACACTTTTTGTGCCTCCGGTCAGGTCTGTACGAACGGAACATGTTCAACATCTTGTCAGGCAGGCCTAACGAATTGCAAAGGAACCTGCATCAATACAGGTGAAACTCATGTTTCATCCTGTTCATCCAGTTCTATCACTTGCGCAACTGGTTATGCAGACTGCGACGGAAAAATTTCCAACGGGTGTGAAGTCAATGTGAAAGGAACGGACACTGCAAATTGCGGTGCCTGTAATCAAGGATGTAGCGCCGGACAGGTTTGTAGCTCAGGAACCTGCACAACCTCTTGTCAGGCAGGCCTAACAAATTGCAAGGGAACCTGCATCAATACAGGTGAAACCCATGTTTCATCCTGCACATCCAGTTCTATCACTTGTGCAACTGGTTATGCAGACTGCGATGGAAAAGTTTCCAATGGGTGTGAAGTCAATGTAAAAGGAACGGACACAGCGAATTGCGGTTCTTGCAACACATTTTGTGCCTCCGGTCAGGTCTGTTCGAACGGAACATGTTCAACCTCTTGTCAGGCAGGCCTAACGAATTGCAAGGGAACATGCATCAATACAAGTGAAACCCATGTTTCATCCTGTTCATCCAGTTCTATCACTTGCGCAACTGGTTATGCAGACCGCGACGGAAAAGTTTCCAACGGATGTGAAGTCAATGTAAAAGGAACGGACACAGCAAATTGTGGGGCTTGTAATCAAGGCTGTAGCGCCGGACAGGTTTGTAGCTCAGGAACCTGCACAACATCTTGTCAATCGGGTTTGACGAATTGCAAGGGAACATGCCTAAATTTAAGTGATACAAATGTCTCATCCTGCACATCCAGCACAATTACATGTATGAGCGGTTATGCAGATTGCGATGGCAAAGTCGGCAATGGGTGTGAAGTGAAGATTAACGGTTCTGATATTGCAAACTGTGGTAGATGCAATTTCACTTGTGCATCAGGCAATTATTGTAGTGCCGGAACGTGTGTATCTTCATCGACCTGCCCAAGCGGCACATATAATTGCGGCGGTGGATGTATGTCAACTACAACACTTAAAGCATTGCACATGAATACATCCTGCAATTGTCTGAGTGGTTGGTATGATAATAATGGAACAAAGGCTGATGGCTGCGAATCAAGCAACACAGGAACTGGTACAACAACCACAGACTGCGGAACAAGCCATACAAATTGTGAAAGTTTAGTTGGATGGGGAACAGGATATTGTACCAATGGACATTGCGATGCCAGAACCTGCAAAAGTTCTTTATATACATTGGATTTATCCTCTGGCTATGGCGTTTGCGTAAAAGGAGGAATTATTGTTTCAGATTGTTCATCAGGTTATATCGACTGCAATTTAGTTGTGGGTGGTGGAGATTTTTGCTGTGATAACAGAACTTATTGCAGCAGCTATAATACGGCACATTGTTTATATAAGCTGAAACCATTTGATCCAATAGTTCCAGATCCATACGTCCCCTTTGAACCATAGCTCACATCATCAATCGTGTAAGCCAAATCCAAGTAAGTGATGCTTCAAGCCGTCACGGCCAATGTTCCGTGACGGCTTCTTTATTTGTGCTTACGGCTCCCATCTCCCGTCTCACGACAATTACTGCCATAAAATATCTGTTTTGACCTTCCTAAGCCGCCGTCATAACCGTCGCGAATGCCATCAATATTACATAAAATAAATGTTTCATAAGAGTTTCGACATCCCCCCAGTTTTGCCCTATCTCGATTCCTAAAAAATCATGTCCTCCCAAAATCGACTTGAGAACTGTAACAAAAGCATCTCATTGCCGTCATATATAGTGTAGCGCGACGAAGCTTTGCAGGAAGTATATGATGCTGCCCAAATGATGAAGATGACAGGGGACCGAAATCAAAACACTGCAATCCACAGAACGCCATAACCCAGAGATGTGAAAAAACGACATACACGGATTCAGAATGAGACATCCTGCTAAAATCAAAATGGGCAAAATGATGGAATTATGCGGTCATGAAAGCGTGTGAAGCATGTGCACTCGATTGGATTAAGCACACAATTCAGCGTTATTCGAGGACTTCGCGGGTGCGTAAATCGATGCAGTGTGAGGAGAGGACGGTTGCGTTTTTGCTGCAGTTGTCTTCGCAGGTGTCGTCGTCACCGCAAGCGATTTCACAGGCTTCGTTGATGGCTTCACGGCGTGCGCGCTTAAGTGATTTTCCGTCATCCTGACCGTCGTAAGGATGGTTTTGCCATGAAATTTGGATTTCGCAGAAAATGGGGTCGAAATCACCGATGGCGGGAGGTGGTGGCGGAAGAGGCGGCAAATGATGAAGCGGATGATGCGGATAAGGAGCATTAACATCATCAGGATGATGATGGTGATTTTGTGCAAAGTGAGGAAGTGGGGGGGGAAGCTGGGGTGTACCGGTCTCCTCGACGATGGAATCAGTGCGGCGATCTCGGCAACTGGAAAAGACGAGAGGTGCGTCGGAAAGACAAGATTCTTCGCAGCTAGAATCGCTTCGGCAAGCGACCTCACAAGCTTCTTCAGTGGCATTTTTTGTGGCTATTTTGATATTTTTTGCGCTGTCGCGGCCTCTAAAAACATGGTCATTCCACGTGATTTGAACGTAGCACGTGATTGGTTCCTTTCCGTCGTAATTGAAATAGGAGCAGGCGGAAACGGAGGAAAGAAGGGAGACTGCCAGAAAACAGGAAAAAAGCTTTTTCATAGCACAAACAGAGAGCAAAGAACCATGAGAAAAGGACGAAGAGTCCGAGCGAAACAGAGCCATACTTTATTTTTGAGAAGCAATAAACACCTAAAGTTGAGAATGAGAGTACGACTCTCGGGATCTACTCAATTACTCACCAAAGCCAGCCTCATACCCTTTGTTACTTTGTGATAATTTCCCTCTCCATTATGGCAAGGAAGGAATTTAAGGAAACATTTATTCGCACACAGGGCTCTGTGATTTTCCTCAGCACCTGCCTTAAAATTGCGAAATAATCAATCATTCCCAATCTCTGCTCATATTTCAGAAGATTTACAATTACACCCTGGTTGAGTTGTAAGATGAATTGACTCTAGCTGAGCAACACTGAATTGGATGAAAGAAGGAAGAAGAGACGAGGGAGATGAGGAAAAAGTGGAAAGAGGGAGAAAAAAAAAGCTCCCGAGAGGGAGCTTTAAAGAAGTTAGGCAACCGATAGATTAGGCTTTGATATCGACTTTTGCGCCAGCGGCTTCGAGTTTTTTCTTGAGTTCTTCAGCTTCAGCTTTTTCGACGCCTTCTTTAACGGTGGAGGGAGCACCATCGACGAGTTCTTTAGCTTCTTTGAGGCCGAGACCGGTGATGGCACGGATTTCTTTAATGACGTTAATTTTGTTAGCGCCGACATCAGCGAGGATGACTTTGAATTCCGTGGGTTCTTCGACGGCGGCAGCAGCAGCGGCGACAACGACACCACCACCACAAGCGGCTTTGACGTCCCATTTTTCTTCGAGTTTGGAGACGAGGTCGTTAAGCTGGAGGAGGGTAAGGGATTCAAGATACTCGATAACCTGTTCTTCTGTAACCATAATAAACTCCGTAATCCCGGAAGGGATGAAAGTAATTGTGCGCGATAGCGCGAATAAATGAAAAGGAAATCCGCATAAAGCGGAGAGAAAGAAAGAGAGAAAGAGAAGGATTAGTCTTCAGCTTTTTCGAGTTTTTCGGCGCGTGCTTTAATGAGAGCGGCGAACTTGGTAGCGGAAGCTTTGAAGACGGAGAGCAGAGCGGAGCGAGCCTCGTTGAAGGTTCTCATTTTGGAGAGGTTGTCGACGCCGTTAGCTTCGAGGACGTCACCAGCAATGATACCGCCGGAGATTTTGAAATTGGGGTTAGCTTTGGCGAAGTCGACAGCGATGCGAGCCGGGGAGATAGGATCATCGGCTTTGAGGGCGATGGCGACGGGGCCATGAAATTTAGCGCACACGGGTTCGAGGGCAGTACCGGCGAGGGCTTTTTTCGCGAGAGCATTTTTAACAACGCGGAAAGTGACGCCTTCAGCGCGGAATTTGGATCGAACTTCATTAATCGTATTGACGGACACACCACTTGTGTCAGCAATAACGAAAGAATCGATGCCGGCAAACAGCTCTTTATAAGCGGCGATTGCGGCTTCTTTTTCGTTTCTGTTCATAATTCCTCTGCTAGACGGAATGGGAAAAAGGATTAAACAATTTGGTCAATCGGGAAAGTGGATTGAGCGGGAAGCTAGCAGATCAGAATAAGTAAAAATAATCTGACCCATCGTTTCCGGCTTAGCAGGCTAGGATATTAAAGCTCAGTGAGCTGCCCACATCTCCGACGGTACCGATGGCCGTCACAAAAAGCGGGCGCCGTATACCGGCGCTCGCCAAGAAAGTCAAGAAAAAATTTACACGATTGAGGTATCGAGTTTGACACCAGGGCTCATGGTTGAGCTAACCGTGATGGATTTAATGTAAGCGCCCTTGACTGTGGCGGGTTTGAGTTTCAGGATTGTTTCCATGAAAGCGTTGAAGTTTTCGGCGAGTTTATCTGCGTCGAAAGAAGCGCGTCCGATGGGAGCATGAACGATACCAGCGCGTTCGACACGGAATTCGACACGGCCAGCTTTTGTTTCTTTGATAGCACGAGCCACGTCCATGGTGACTGTTCCGACTTTGGGGTTAGGCATCAAACCGCGCGGGCCAAGTACGCGACCGAGACGGCCAACTTTACCCATCATATCAGGCGTAGCAATCGCCTTATCGAAATCGAGCCAACCTTCACTGATTTTCTGAACGAGGTCGTCCGCACCCACAAAGTCAGCACCTGCTTCGCGAGCTTCTTTTTCTTTTTCACCAGCGGCGAAAACAACAACGCGAACAGTTTTACCAATTCCATGGGGCAGTACTACCGCGCCGCGAACCATTTGATCCGCGTGACGCGGATCAACGCCGAGCCGAACAGCCACGTCCACGCTTGCATCAAACTTCGTGCTTGTCATTGATTTCACGAGAGCCATGACTTCCTGGACGTTGTCGTAACGCTTCTGCCTATCGACTAATTTAATCGATTCTTTGTACTTCTTACCTCTTGATGGCATTGTGCCGCTCCTTATTAATCGACGATGTCGACGCCCATGCTGCGACAGGTACCTTCGACTGTACGCATTGCGGACTCGATGCTATCGGTGTTGAGGTCTGGGAGTTTGATCTCCGCAATTTTCTTGACCTGAGCCTTTGTGATCTTACCAACTTTTTCACGGTTCGGTACGCCGCTACCGCCTTTAAGGCCGAGCTCTTTCATAATAAGAACGGCTGCAGGAGGAGTTTTTACGACGAAGCTGAAGCTGTGATCGGCATAAACGGTGATAACAACCGGCGTAAGAATGCCTTCGCCTTTCTGCGTTTTAGCATTGAACTGCTTGCAGAATTCCATGATGTTAACGCCGTGCTGTCCGAGTGCGGGACCGACGGGAGGCGAGGGATTTGCCTTGCCGGCCGGACATTGTAATTTAACGTAACCTACAATTTTCTTGGCCATTTTCTCTTATCCAAAAAACTATGCGTTGACCTTTTCGACTTGAGAAAAATCAAGTTCAACGGGAACAACGCGACCCAATATACTCACCAGCACGCAGATGTGGGATTTGTCTTTATCCACTGATTCTACCGTGCCGCTGAAATTCGCAAAAGGACCTTCGAGAACGCGTACTGTGTCCTTGAGGGCAAAAGTAACGCTTCGTTCCGGTGTTTCTTTACTCGTCTTCATCTTGTTGATGATTTTTTCGACTTCTGAATCGCTCATTGAAGGCGGTTCTGTTGTGCCGCCGACAAATCCGCTCACTTTTGGCGTACCTTTAACCAGATGCCAGGTTTCATCAGTCAGTTCCATCTGAACAAGCATATAGCCGGGGAAAAACTTGCGGGTCGTCTGACGATTGCCATTGCCGGCAACTTTTTCTTCCGGGACGAGAATTTCTCCAAACTTATCACTGAGATTTGAGGAGTTGATGCGTTCTATGAGCGAGAGTCTCGCACGTTTCTCACAACCGGAGTGAGTATTTACGATGTACCACTTCTTATCCATATTGAGCTGACCTCTTCACTCGATTAAAACTACAAACGCCTATACAGACACACAAATGATATCCGTCAAAAAGCGGGGCGCTAATTAATCCCTAAAATCAAATCCGTCAACCATTTTGCGACAAAATCGAACGCAAAAAGAATGGCAGCGACGATTAATGCGGTTGCGATGACAACTTTCATTGCATATTTGGTCTCATCTCCAGTGGGCCAGGTGACTTTTTTCATTTCACGAGCCACGTTCAAAGAGCCTTCATAAATTTTAGGACTTCGCCATAACATAATAGCAGCGATGATTCCTAAAACCATTCCTGCAATTGTAGAATAAGTGACATGCTCGCCCATCAGACGCGTATCATTGACGTGTACCACACTTAAAACCCATGATGCAAAGTTCATAAAGAACCATGACATCACGATGGCGGCAATGATGTAAGTTAGATTGACGTAACGTTTTACTTCATCCATTGATGATAACTCCGATGTTGTTCGGATAAAACAACAAAAGCCTTTTGCCGATTGACAAAAGGCTCTTGAACAGGGGTGGAAGGACTCGAACCCTCGGCCCACGGCTTTGGAGGCCGTTGCTCTACCAACTGAGCTACGCCCCTAAATCCCCGAACGGGGTTACCGTCCGAAGATCTTTTGTCTGGACAAATTACTTGTCAAGAATTTCGGAAACGACGCCAGCACCGACTGTACGACCACCTTCACGGATGGAGAAGCGGAGACCTTCATCCATAGCGATCGGTTCAATCAGGTCAACTTTGAGGACGACGTTGTCACCAGGCATAACCATTTCGACATCGCCTTCGAGCGAAACGTTACCAGTTACGTCCGTTGTACGGAAATAGAACTGGGGACGATAACCGTTACGGAAGAATGTATGACGGCCACCTTCTTCTTTGGAGAGGACATAAACCTGACCTTTGAAGGATTTGTGAGGATGAATCGAACCGGGTTTCGCGAGAACCTGACCACGACGGATTTCGTCTTTCTTGGTACCACGAAGGAGGCAGCCGATGTTGTCGCCAGCTTCGCCGTATTCAAGAAGTTTACGGAACATTTCAACGCCCGTAACAACCGTCTTGTCGATGGCGTCTTTCATACCAACGATGTCAACAGGATCATTCACGCGGATTTGGCCTGTTTCAACACGACCAGTGGCAACTGTACCACGACCGGAGATGGAGAAAACGTCTTCAACCGGCATAAGGAACGGTTTGTCGATCGGACGCTGCGGTGTAGGAATGTAGGTATCAACAGCTTCCATGAGTCTGTCGATAGCTTTCGTACCATAATCGCTGTCAACCCCTTCGAGAGCCTGAAGAGCGGAACCAATGATAACCGGTGTGTCATCGCCCGGGAAGTCATATTTGCTGAGGAGTTCACGAACTTCCATTTCGACGAGTTCGAGGAGTTCAGCATCATCAACGAGGTCGGCTTTGTTAAGGAAAACAATAATGTAAGGAACACCTACCTGACGGGCAAGAAGAATGTGCTCACGAGTCTGGGGCATAGGACCATCAGCTGCGCTGACGACAAGGATTGCACCGTCCATCTGGGCAGCACCCGTGATCATGTTCTTGATATAGTCGGCGTGGCCCGGGCAGTCAACGTGCGCATAGTGACGATTGGCCGTCTGATATTCAACGTGAGCCGTTGCGATTGTAATACCACGTTCTTTCTCTTCAGGAGCTTTATCAATTTCGTCAAATTTCATGACCGTGATGCTCGGATCATATTTTGCCAAGCAGGTCGTGATGGCGGCCGTAAGGGTCGTCTTACCATGGTCAACGTGACCGATTGTACCGATATTTACGTGCTCTTTGTTACGTACGAATGTTTCCTTGGCCATAGCAGGCAGTCTCCATTGTGTGGGTAAAAGATTTTGTGCCCTGTTGCACTGACTCAACCAAAACGCCTCACCATGAGGCCTTTATAAAAAAAGAAAAAGCTTGTGACCGGAATCGAACCGGTGACCCCTTCCTTACCAAGGAAGTACTCTACCAGCTGAGCTACACAAGCTTAAAGCGGGCGACGAGGTTCGAACTCGCGACCCATAGCTTGGAAGGCTATTGCTCTACCAACTGAGCTACACCCGCATTATTTGGCATGGAGAGGGGTGGATTCGAACCACCGAACTCGTTGAGAACAGATTTACAGTCTGCCGCGTTTAACCACTTCGCTACCTCTCCATCTTTTTTTTTACTTTTCAAATTAACATTCCACGCAAATCTAAGTGGAGAGGGGTGGATTCGAACCACCGAACTCGTTGAGAACAGATTTACAGTCTGCCGCGTTTAACCACTTCGCTACCTCTCCATGCGTCTTATTTATGCTGATGGAGGGAATCGAACCCCCAACCCCCTGATTACAAATCAGGTGCTCTGCCAATTGAGCCACATCAGCTAAAGACTTTGTTTGCGTGAACTGTCAACGGTCGCCGCCATTTTTTCGTGGCCGGCAACGAGTGCGCCTTATAGGGTCATTTGCGTTTACGGTCAAGTTTTATTTTTTTTTTTTGCTTTTTTTTTCGTTACTACTCACCCAGGGTAATTCACATATCTACTGAATATGGCAGAGTATTTCGCAATTTTTAGGCAGAAATTGACGAGAGCCGGGGGTGGGGCCCCGGCGAGGAACAAGGGATAGGCAGCCCAAAAGGCTTATACTA
>JAZRVP010000209.1:0-10594 GCA_045599245.1 Myxococcota bacterium | reverse complement strand
CTCGTTCATTTCATTTGCTCACTGGGCTCTGCGATGCCAGCCGTCCACCGGACGCCTGCCTTCTCGGCCCCCCCCGGCTCTCATCAATTTCTGCCTAAAAAATGCGAAATAGGCCATATTCAATAGATATATGAATTAACCCTGGCTGTGTTGTAACACGCCCGTGTTCTATTATGGTTTTCAGGGGGATCTGTAACTGAAAATATGAAATAACCTTGTGATTGAAGAAAAAACGGGGTTGAGGCAGCGCGCAGATTTGGGATTTTTCGTTGAACAGGCGTCGAATGTGTCGCAAACAAAACAAAAAATGCACGGCGTATCGCTTGCGATAGCCGTGCGGCCGTAGCGTATCCGGCTTTTTGCCGGAAAGCGAAGGTCACCAACGTCTTCTCTTTGCAAGATATTTATTATTTGATAAATAGCGAGCGCTTTTCACATAAGGAGCATCTGCATGTTAAAGCGAAATCTTTTCGTTATTCTCTCGGGCATTGTTGCGGCATCTTCTGTCCTTGGATGGCAGACATTTTTTGAACGATCGGCTGACAATTCAACAGATGGTGATTGCAAAGCAATTCTGGCAGCACAAAAAATTGAGTCTGATGTTTCGGATCCTGCATTTCATGCCGACATGATCAAGGCATTGAACAGCGATGACAAACTGTTAAAGACAGAAATCGGTGCGGTTGCCGCAGATGAGCGAACGGCTGAGGCGATGAAGCCTGGTGAGCAGAAGATTATCAAACTCTTTTCTCCCGATGTCGTGCCGCGTTTTGAAGTTCCTGTGGCGGGAAATACGCATAGTTTTTCCGATGTCCTCAATTTGTTGTCTGAGCGAGAACTTCTCAAAAACGCGAAATTACTCGCTGTAATTGATCTGGCAAACGGAAAGGTTTTGGCGTCTTCGGATGAGAAGATGGCCATGACTGCCCTTATGAAAATTCGAGAAGCAGGCAGCATCAAAGATGGTCTTTTCTATTCGGAAACAGGGCAGCAGCCTTGTCGAGTGGCCTGGCAGTGTCTTGATGATGAAAAAGAAAAATGTCTTTTGACACTCCAGTTTCTGGGCCTTCAAATCGGCGAGACGGACCGTTGTCAGGCAGCCAATACCGACTTCTTGAACTGCAACGGCGTTGATTTCGACATGAATTCCATTGTCGGTGCCGAAAACTGTGAAGAAAGTGAGGCAAAGCTCTCGATCGTTTCCGCACTCAAGAATGAAACAAACAATAGTGGCGTCGTTTCTGTTCGCGACATTAAATATAAATATCTCAAAACTAAACTCGATAACGGTTGTGAATTTGCGTCGATCGTCGAAGTGCCAAAATCCGGCACTGATTCGAACGAAGCACCGGCAGACGTCAAAACTCAATCCATCGGGTCATTGTTCTCGACAAAAGGTCTGTTGCTGAGTGTCGGCGGTTTCCTCGTCATGCTTGGGCTTGGTTTCTTATGCACGCGTCGTAAAGACAGGCAATCCGGCAAAGAAACAGAAGCTGAAAAGTCAGTCGCTGAAAAGAAGGAAGAAAAGGACAAGTCCGAAGAAAAAGATGACAAATCGGCTGAAAAAATATCGGCACTCGAAAAAGAACTTGAGTCGCTGAAGAAAGAAAATGCCCGCATGACCGAAGAACGCGATCAGGCGAACAAGAATTTGCAGCAGGAACAGATGGCTCGCATGAACCTTGCCGAAGACAATCGACGGCTCAAGGATGCGATGACTGCCGGCAGCGAAAAAACTGCGGCGGGTGATGCCGATGTGACAAAGGAAAAACCTGCGGCAAATGCAGCCGGTCTTTCCGGAATGGCCGAACTCTCTGCGGATGCAGATGATTCTTCAAAGAAAACAATTAAAGTTGGCGAACAAAACGGTCAGAATCGCATCACATCTCCGGCTGAATCGGAGACAAAAGAACTCGCTCAGAAAGCAGAAGCCGATGCATTTTTAGATGGTTTCAACGATGAAGGCTGGGAAGAAATAGAGGATAGTTTTGATTCCGTCTTTAAATCGACCAATAAAGAAACAAAAGTTCCGCTCGACAACAAATCTTTGTCAGGCTTCCTGAATATGCTTGAGGGGTTGGACGAATCGGCGTCTCAAAACGATCTTTTGGGAAATGTCGACAATTTAGAGTCTGATAAACGATCGGGATCGCCTTTGGATGCCGATAAGAGCCGTTCGTCCAGAACGCTTCTCGGCGCAGCCGCAGTGAATATTCATGACGAAACACAAGGATTTTCAGGCGCTATTGACGAGGATAATATTCGTGTCACACCAGCCGATAAGTCTGACAGCGGCGTAAAACGACAGACCATGGCTCTTTTCAAACCGCTTGTCGATGAGCCAAAAGAACCGATGAGCAGAAAGGGAATTTTCAGTGATGGCGAGCTCGATTCTCTTCCAGCCTTTAAGGGGAGAACATCCATCAATGAAAGTGCGCCAAGAACCAGCAGCGTTCGTCGCAGTAATACTTCAATCGGCATTAAACCCCTTTCTAAAGCTGAACGCCTGGGGCGCGAAAATGACCTCAATGCGCTTTCTTCGTTCCCGAAGTCTGACGATAAACATAAAAATACGATCTTTGGTCTCTCCGCAGCCAAAGAAGAAATTATGCGGGTTTCTCCAGCTAAAAAAGCTGATTCTCGCTTTGATTCATCCGCACTTGAGAATGTTCCTGTTCCCTCTAAAGGCCGCTCCTATCGCATGACAAGTGTTCTGTCGACAAAAGACCTTATGGAAGGAACCAATACTCGAACCAGAGATCGTCTCAGTACGAAGGAACTCAAACCTCTGAATGAGGAACAGCAAAAGACCGAAGGCGGTGCCCTTTACGATGCTTTGAAACGAAGCATTAAAGATGTTTCTGAAATCGATCAAAAAGCAACGAGAGCCAACGGAAATGCCAAACAGCCTAGTGCTTTTGACTTCAATCGTGGTCTTTCCAAATCCGGTGTATTTTCTGTCACCGGAAGCCGCGTCGATATCGATCCGCTTTCCGATAACGAGTATTTCAAATCGGTTTATGAAAAATTCGTGGCCCTTCAGAAATCTTGTGGTGAAGAAAACGATATGACGCTCGATCGTTTTGTGAGTCGTTTGGCTCGTGAAAAAGAAAGCATCATCAAGAAGTTTAATTGCAAGACTGTTGAATTCAAAGTGTATGTCAAAGATGGCAAGGCCAGTTTGAAGGCCACGCCTAAAAAATAAATCATGATAGAAAAAATTCGTCTGGATGACTGGCTGGTTGCCAATGGCCTTTTGCCGACCAAAAGTCAGGCAAAATCAATGATTATGGCGGGTAAGGTCTTTGTCGATGGCAAACGCGTCGACAAGGCCGGAACGCCGACAAAGCTGGATGCGGATGTCCAGATTAATGGCATGCCGAGTCAGTATGTTTCTCGCGGTGGATACAAACTGGCCGGCGCACTCGATCGGTTTTCCGAACTCGTGATCGAAGGCCGTGTGGCTCTCGATATTGGTGCATCCACCGGCGGATTCACCGATTGCCTCCTTCAGAGAGGGGCACGCCGCGTTTATGCCCTTGATGTCGGTTATGGTCAACTCGCCTGGAAGCTTCGGACTGATGAACGCGTCGTTAATATCGAACGAACCAACTTCCGATACACCGAACCTGGGACGTTTCAAGACCCCATCGAGATTGCTGTTGCCGACGTTTCTTTTATTTCTCTGGATAAAATCCTGGAACCTCTGAAACAGCATCTTGCCCCGGAGGCTGATTGCGTCTTCCTCATCAAACCGCAATTCGAGGTTGGAAAAGCTGAAATCGGTTCCGGCGGCGTCGTTCGCGACGCCAAAGTTCGCGAGGAAGCCATTGAACGAATCATCGAACTCGCCAAAAGTCTTGGCTATCACCTCGTCGATGGTGCCGACAGCACGCTTCCTGGAGCAAAAAAAGGTAATATCGAATATCTTGCCTGGTTCCATTGGAACGCAGAAGATAATAAAAAGACCGAAAATAACGACGAAGAATAAATTAAAGGCACCATTTGGTGCCTTTTTTATGGATTGTTCGTAAAACCGATTTGTGAAATGCGTTCGTGATAGGCTTTGAGAAGCTCCGGATGGGGGAGAAATCGATCCTGTATTTCCAGATCGAGATCGACGATTCGAAGCATGACATCGCGCAGTTTTTCTTCCTGAAGACCTTGCTCTTTTTTGATGCTGTCTTCTGATCTCGATTCGTGCAAATGCCCCATCGTTTGCCATACAGGCCGGTATTGTTCAATGCAGGCATCCAGAGATCGAAACAATTCATCGGGATTGTCGACATTCATTCTCAAGGCGGTTTCGACAGCAAGAAGGGATTCAAGCTGTTTTTCCGACGGATTTTTTCCGCACGAAATCAGCAGCATTGAAACCATTAGTAGAAAGAATAAAAGAAATCGTTTCATATCTCGAAGCTATTACAAAAGGCCGCTCTTTTTCTTTTTGGTCGAGCCGGACGATTTTTTGTTGGAGCCAAGAATGTTGCCGGATGAAGACTTGGAAGAACCGGAGGTTGATTTCCCGGAGCCGCTTCTCTCGGAATGGGCTTTTTCCTGTGGCCTGTCATCGTTGTCTTTGGATTCGAGCTCAATTGTGTAGGTTACCGTCTCATTTTCATTGAGAGTGACGGATTTGGACCATTCCTCAAAACCCGGACGAGAGATGCGGATGTGATGCGATCCCGGTTTTAGTTTGTATGTGTTTGGCGTCGTACCGATGACGATATCGTCGATTGTGCAGCGCGATTCTTCCTGGTCCTTGATTTCAAAGACGATGGTCGGGAAGGTGTTGTAAAGGTCATTGAGCCTGTCGAGTTCAGTGCGAGCATCGAAGTGGTTCGGGTCTTTATCGAGGACTTTTTCATACAGCTCAATGGCTTTGTCATAATGCTCGTCTTCGGCTTCTTTCTGGGCTTCGGAGAGGAGTTTTCCGACGGCAATTCGGCTTTGGAAATCGGCTGTTTTAAGCAGATGATCCTCGGTTTTGGACTCGGGCAGATCCTTCATCATGGCAATGAGATTTTCGGCATCGTCCCATTTTTCATTATTCAGGAGGTCTTCGATTTTGTCATAAACCGCGTTTGAATTTTCTGACTTTGTCTCTTCGACAACGGGTCCCTGGGAGGAAGAGTCAGGTCCGCGAGAAATGATGACGGTGAGGACAACGGCGAGCACGGCACTGATGAATATGAGACCGATGACGAGGAATTTTCTGTCTCGTAGGACAGGAGAGACTTCACCTGCTTCGTACAGATGTGAATGCGTGCTCTCGTGAGCCTCTTCAATTTTATCCTCAAGTGCAGGTGCGGCGGGCGACTGTGCCGTCGAGATGGAAGCCGCTGCGGGGGCTGTTTCAGCTGGCGCAGGGCGCTGGTCTTCACGAATAGCGTCCACTCTGCTCAGGCTCATGGAGCTGTAACCGGCACTGAGTTGAGGGGCCGAGATCGCAATGGAAATGGCATTGAGCATATCCAGTGCGGTTTGCGGCCTTTTTTCAGGCTTTTTATTCAAACACTGATCGATGACTTCACACAAAGCTGCAGGAATGTTTTGAGAATCTTCGACCTGGGATTTGAGCGGTGCCGGCGTGGCATTGACATGCTGATAAAGTATGGCGTTGTCGTTTGAACCGACAAAAGGTTTTTTGCCTGAAAGCATGAGGTAGAACATGACGCCGAGTGCATAGACGTCGGTTCTGGTATCGGAAGTCCCGTTTAAAATAAGCTCGGGAGCCATATAGGATGCGCTTCCGACGAGCTGCTGTTCTTTCGTGAGGTCTTCGCCGCCCTGGGCGAGTTTGGCCAGTCCGAAGTCGAGAATTTTAATGAAATTTTTCTCACCCTCGAGTTCGCAGATGACGAGGTTTGCGGGTTTGATATCACGGTGGATGAGGCCGAGTTTATGGGCTTCACCGATGCCTTTGAGCGTCTGAACGGCGAGTGGAAGAAACTCGTCAAAAGTCAGAGCGCCGTGAGCCTTGAGGTATTTGCCGAGGGTTTCGCCCTGGGCATATTCCATGACGATATAAGCCAGATTGCCATCGCGGCCGTAGTCAAAAATGGTGACGATATTGGGGTGCTGAAGGCGGCTCAGACCTTTAGCTTCGCGTTCGAAACGTCCGACTGCATCGGCATCATCGAGCAGCGCCGGATTGAGAACCTTGATGCAGACATTTCGGTTAAGATTGGTTTGCTGAGCGAGATATACGACGCCCATGCCGCCTTTTCCGATGCGTTTTATGATCTGATAACGTCCGGAAATGATTTCGCCTTCGAGGTCATCGAGACCTCTCTGCACTCGAGTATTTTCATTCTCCATGTCGCCCTCAATTTGCGAAAATTCGGCTGCCGGTTTGTCCATAAGAGAGGTGAGCTGGTTGTCAATCAGTACGAGAGCCCTGTCTTCCTTGGAATTGAGGAGGATCGTTTTGTCGTCTTCTGCGGCGGCATTGAGCAGTGCGTTTCTGGGAATGACTTTCACAACAAATTCAACTTATGGCATGGTGCAAAGAACTCAAACGATGCACTAATAGAATGTAAACAGGTTATTTGACAAGCGGATCTGCGTTTTTTGATGATAAGAAGTGCCGGGCTATCGCCCCGAAGGTGCGATACGCCACGGCTGCCGGCGCTATCTGGCGATACGCGCCGGCCAATCATTTGGGCGCCGCTTCATGCAAAACAGTATTTTTTTGAAAGATATGTCGAAAGCGTGTCATCCGGAGCGTCGATATCAAAGGAGATGTTGTCGTCTGCGGCGCGTTCTTTCATTCGTTGAGAAATGGCGGCCGTGAGCGGCCGGACCGAAGCTGTCTCGATGCCGTCGATGTGTGTGACCGGCATGAGGCCGCAGGCAGTTCCCGTGATGAATACTTCGCGATTTGTTCCGACAAAGTCCGTGGGCATCAGTCGATCGTCTTCGATGACTTTGAATCCGAGCTGACGGGCCGAATCCATGACAAAGTTTCTCGTCAGGCCGATGAGCGCATATTTCGCCGCTGGGACTTTGAGAACAGGGCCGTCGGCCGTCTTTTCGGCGACAAAAATATTGTCGGCTGTGGCTTCGGCAACATAGCCATCACTCGTGAGCATGAGCGTTTCAAGGGCGCCGCTTTCTTTCGTTTCGATGAGCGCCATGACGTTGTTCAGATAGTTGTTCGTCTTGATGTTCGGATCGAGGAAACGTGCATCATTCCTTCGAATGCGTCGTGCAATGGCAACGCTGATGCCTTTCTCGTAATAATCTTTCGGGTAGAGCAGAACCGTGGAACAGACGATATACAGAGACGGAGCAATGCATTTGGTGTGATTGACGCCGAGATTGCCCATGCCTCTGGTCAGAACCGGGCGCAAATAGGCATTTACGCCATCACTTCCAAGGGCTTCGCGGCTAAGGCGTACGATGATTTCACATAACTCTTCCCGCGAATAGGGGAAAACAAGATCGAGCTTTTTGGCCGATGCCAGCCATCGATCGATGTGTTCCTTGAACATGAGAATGCGACGGTTGTCGATACGAATGCCTTCAAAGACGGCATCGCCATATAAATTGCCATGATCGAGAGGACTGAGACCGCATTCGTTGAGTTTAAAAATGCCGTCTCTGCGTTCCAGACCGATGCTTTTGTCCATAAAACGGCGGACATTGGGACTTTCCAGGCAAACCGGCGTCAGGCCGTCGATATATGGCATGCTTAAAAAGACGCGGGTTTTGGAAATCGATTGGGCCAGTTCTTCGGCCATGATTAAAGCGTTATTCAAGATAAAATTCCTTATATAAAGACATTTTCACTGGCTAAACAGGCGTCTCGAACGCAGATTTGGTATCGGACGGAGCCGTTGTAAACTTCTCTTGAGAGTTCGCCGATGAGGTGATGTGGACTGGATTCAAATTCTGCGACGGTTTCGGGGGTGGAAAACCAGATGCATCCGAGTGGAATGGATGCGCCTTCAATTTGAGCCCGAAGATGTTTTTCTTTGAGAAGACGAACGTTTTGAAGCCGTGCATTTCGAATGCAGATCGTCGGTTTTGGATTTTGTGAACCGCAGGGTTCGAGTTTAAGGAGATCGTCAAAAAGCTCGGGTGTGAATTCATTCGGTGCGAGTGAAAGCGCAATGGATGTGACCGGAATTTCGGGTTTTCCATTGAGCTGCTCGAGGGTATTCTGGATGAGTCCGGCTTTGACGTCGTTAAGTTTGTCGATGGGGCAGGTAAAGCCGGCGGCGGCGGCGTGGCCGCCGAATTTGGTCATGAAATGGCCGACACTTGTCAGGGCTTTGACGGCATGAACGCCCGGAGTGGAACGAATGCTTCCCGTCACGAGGCCATTTTCGATGGTTGCAACGGCAACCGGTCGATGGAAATGTTCGCGAATGCGTCCCGCCACGATCCCTGAAACCCCGCTATGCCAGAGATCTGATGCTGGAAAGGCGATGATGATAAAGGGATCGTCAGAGGTTTGTGCAACCTGAATGGCAGTCTGTATCATGCTTTCCTGGACAAATTGACGGTCTTCATTCATGGCGTCGAGCCGGGAGGCGAGGCCTGCGGCCAAAACACTGTTCGATGCGTGGAGTAGCTCGATGATGAGTGTGGCTGATGCCATGCGCCCTGCCGCGTTGATTCTCGGGGCAATGCGATAACCGATCTGGGTGCTGTCGATCGAACCGGGGACGGCCTTGGCGATGTCGAGAAGGGCTTTGAGGCCGGGCCGGTGCAAATCATTATTGAGGGCATCCAGACCGATCGAAACGATGGCTCGATTTTCCGGTTCGATGAGTGAAACGACGTCAGCAACTGTTCCCAGTGCCGCGAGCTTCATCATACTTCGAAGCAGAAGTTCAAATCTGGGATGATCTTGAAGGAGGGCCTGGGCAAATTTGAGAGAAATACCGCATGCGGCCAGATGTTTGTTGGGGTAGCTGCACCCGGGCTGCGGCGGGCAGACAACGGCGAATGCCGAAGGCGGAACGCCTTCGCCATCGGGCAGATGGTGGTCCAATACGATGACATCAATGCCGTGGGACTGTGCCAGCGCAATGCTTTCTTCATCCCTGACGCCGATATCGGCGGTCACAATGAGCTGAATGCCGTCATGAATGGCCTTGAGCGCCGCCTGTTTTGAAAAACCGTAGCCTTCGGTCTGACGATCGGGAATGTGATAGCTGAAACGCGTGTGGCCACATATTTGAAGAACGCTCTGGAGAATGAGAGAACTCATCGTTCCGTCGACATCGTAATCGGTGACAACGCGTATGGCTTCACCCTGATGAATGGCCTGTTTAAAACGCCCACATGCTTTCGACATGTTAAGCATTTTCATGGGATCGTGCAGTGCCGTCATATCCGGTGATAGATATTCGGCAATTTCCTTTCCCGGATTTAGTGGCAGGATTGAAAGAAGCGATGCCATTGTCCGGCTCACGCCGTTGGACTGCATGATGGCTTCAATTCGTGTGATATCGGGGGCATAGTGCCAGTATGCACCGCATTTGGAAACGGTCAGAGACTCCATTGATTTTTCCATGTTTCCTCCCGGGCATGTAGAGTGCCGTAAAAAAAACGGGCGCTCTTTAGTTCGTTTTACGTTCGATTACAATTTGTAATTCACCGTATATAGATAGATTGGTCAAAAAAAGTGAAAAAGAGGGACAAAATGACGACATTGCGAGAGATTTTGATGTCGAATGATTTGGGTGGCATTCGACGGATGTGGCTTTCGGGGACGTGTCTTAGGCAGGTCGAGGCGAAGGCAAAAAAACAAGGCTGGTCATCACAAGCCACCGGCGCGTTGTGGTGTCGGGCGTTTGAGAGCCTTTGTCTGTCACCGGAAGCGGTTGAAAACGCGTGGTTTGACGTGGCTCGGAGGTATCGAGATGGCAACGAAAATGTTGAATGTAAGCGGAGTTTTGGGGAAACGGGCGTTTTGCCGGAACTGCCGAAGGATTTGGAGAAGAGAATCAAATACTTGCCCAAACAATTTGAGACCTGCTTTGAGGCTTGCGGCCGTCTGTATGCCAAGAAATTGAATGGGAAGTGGGGGGGAAGTGAGTCGTTTCGGGGCATGGAATTGGGGCTGCTTCGGGACCTTTATTCTGTGCCGAGAACGGGCTGGACGCGCGTCATTCCAGCCTTTGGCGAGGGCAAAGTCACGCGTGATGGTGTGGAGAACGTGGCGGAGCACAGTCTGAAGACGATGCTGCTTTCGGTGGGGCTTTCGGGCCGGCTGGATTGGGAGCTTTGCATGATGGCGATCTGTCACGATGCGGCTGAAGTCGTCGTCGGAGATTTGACGCCTCAGGAGGCACCCGATCGGGAGGCCAAGCATCGAATAGAAGCCGAATGCTTTGAAAAATTGTTGAAAGACGTCTCACTAAGTGATGAAAAACGCGAACGAATTTTGGGGTTGTTCATGCAATACCTGCGGGAGGACGGTGTGAATGCGGCGTACGTTCATTTGGCGGACAAACTCGATATGGCATTGCAGGCGATCGTTTATGAAAGCCTGTTTGGCGTTTGTCTCGATGAGTTTCTTGTATCGGCAACGACGGACATCGTTCGTTCGTCACGTAATATATGATGCCGTCGAAAA
>JAZRVP010000208.1:0-1248 GCA_045599245.1 Myxococcota bacterium | reverse complement strand
CGCCGCCAGACGATGAACCGCCGCCAGATGACGAACCTCCACCAGACGATGAACCGCCGCCAGACGATGAACCGCCGCCAGATGACGAACCTCCACCAGACGATGAACCGCCGCCAGATGACGAACCTCCACCAGACGACGAACCGCCGCCAGATGACGAACCTCCACCAGACGATGAACCGCCGCCAGATGACGAACCTCCACCAGACGATGAACCACCGCCAGATGACGAACCTCCACCAGACGATGAACCGCCGGAGTAGTAGTAGCCTTTGATTACGCTCACAGCAAGATTCGTAGAGTCGTTGTACAGCCGCGAGCCAGCGTTTTCCAGAGCCTCTGCGGAAAGTATGTCTTCAACGAGTTCGGCGCATTCAAGAGTAATGGAGTTTCTTCCGTAACGGACCGAAATTATATTGTATCCGTTAGCATCCCGACCAAAAAGGTAGTTGAGCGTAGTCATCAGGGATGAATACGCTTGCTCCTTTTGGGTATTGGTAGTCAGATTTTCATCGAAATAAAAGGTTACCTGATTCGCTTTCTGGTTAATGCTAGACGATACGATTTTACTCATTGTGTCTCCTTTGTTTGGTCATAATTGCCAGGTTGATCAAATCTAACAATTTCAGAATGGAATTTTGCCACGTTCAGAGAGAATTGCCCCTTTTGCAAAGCAAAATCTCCGAGTAAAGGTTGGATGATTCATTTATGGGGACATTGAAAAATGGGAGAATAATGTTGTATATATTCCGCTGCATTGAGCAAGTTGCATTTACCGCTTTTCCAGGAGCTAAAAGTAAAATTTTGCTCCGATAGCCTCATTTTTTAGAACAGGCTAGTGATTTTTTGGCACTGATGTGTTTTTTTGGGTATTTTACCCCTTTTCCTCGCTTGCCACCTCCCTTAGGATTTTAGTTGGATTCAAGTCGGCAGCCTATGCCTCCGGCATATAGAAAAAATAAACCTGTTGCCCAATAAAATGGTTTTTGCCAGACATCGCGAAGCGAAAGCATTCTTGAATGCCTGCTGTCAATTGTGTCTTGCTCACGTTTGGATTATCCCCTCGCTCGCCGCGTTGCGATGACCTCGTCCCCCAAGGGGCGAGGTTTATTTTGCCCGTTGGCGAGAGTGAAAGGCTGTGCGAAGCGCGGGCGCTGGAAAAAGGCCCGCAATGCCCATGTTTGCGTGTTTCTGTTTCGCTAAAACGCTTACACCCTGAGTTGGTATTTTTTCATTAATGTTTTTATA
>JAZRVP010000207.1:0-2456 GCA_045599245.1 Myxococcota bacterium | reverse complement strand
GATGACAAATGCAACGACGACCTCGTCTGCAACGCAGATAAAATCTGCGAAAAGAAAGCCGATGATGGCGATGATGACGACAAATAAATGAGCGTTGATGAAGCCATCGCTGCATATTGTAATTTCTCCAGCATGGGCGTTGAAGCCGCAAAAGAAGGCTGCATGGCCGGTTTCGCATCATTTGATGAAAACCCCTGCAAAGACAAAATTCTCGATATGGCCAAATGCTACGGCGCTGAAGGTCAAAAATGCGAAGGCATTGAAGATACAACCTGCATAAGCTCTATCGCAGTCACATGCAAAGATAAGCAAGATGCCTATCAGAGCTGCCTCATGTCAAGTCTTGAAGTCTAACACTCCCGATACCGTTTCCCCTGCGGTATAAAAGCCGGCCTCTCAGGCCGGCTTTTTTTTGACTTCCACTTTCATTAAAACCAGTTATTTAAACATCAATATATAACTGAGCATCCTGAAAACTTCGTCATTTTCAACCAGTTGCACCCACACAAAACTACAGCTATGACAAAAATGCCAGACTGTAATTCATGTAAACTTTATGTATATAGGTAGTTAATGGTATCCCCTTGTGGGATATATCCCATAACAGGTGCCAAATTCTACACTTTGGTAATTCTGTGTTAATTTTCTTTTGTCGGATTGTTCCGATGATTACACCTTTCGGGAATTTATCCCTTACCTTTTCAAGGAGTTGAGTTATGAAAAAATTTGCATGGATGATCGCAGCCCTTAGCCTTTGCGCATGTTCATTCGTCGCCTGCAGCGATGATGACGACAAAAAAGATGATAAACCGACAGTCGCCAAGCTCGGTGACGCTTGTTCCGATACCATTAAATGCGATACCGGCCTCAAATGCGACAACAAAAAATGCGTCAAAGACGAAGCCGCTGACGGCACAAAAGGCGGAAAATGCCGCGTCATCGAAGAAGGTGCTGATGGTCTCCCTTGTGACGCCAACCTCGAATGCAAAGAAAACATCTGCGTCGAAGCCTCTTCCGATATCGCTGACGGCGCCGAAGGCGGAAAATGCCGCGTCATCGAAGAAGGCGCTGATGGTCTCCCTTGTGACGCCAACCTCGAATGCAAAGAAAACATCTGCGTCAAAGCTACCTCCGATGAGAAAAAAGATGACGGCGCAGCCTGCACAAAAGATGAAGATTGCAAGAGCAACTCATGCTCCGGTGAAGAAGGAAGTAAAGTTTGCATTCCCGCCGGTGAAGACTGCACCGCTTTCGCTCCTTCCTGCGAAACAACTGCTGAAGGCATGATCGCTTACACTGCTTGCTCCGCCGATACAGGCATTACAAAAGTCGAATGCTTCAAAAATACCGATGGCAAAACCGACTGCAAAGACGGCGCCTGTGTCGAACCTGCAGGCGATGTCGAATGCTCAAAAGACAGTGACTGCAAAGACAAAGACGCCTCCAAACCCTATTGCAATTCTGGTGTCTGCGGCGCAACACAGGAAGTCGTCGATCCCTGCACAAAAGTTAACTGCCTCGAAGGTCTTTGCGATCGCGGTATCTGCGTCACCGACGATATGAAAAAACTGGCAGCTGGTGATCCCTGTGTTGATAGTGATTTCCAGACCTTCTGCAATGGCGAAAAATTAGTTCAGTGCTCCAAAAACAAAATCGTCATGGACGATTGCGCAACCGATAAAATCGGCAAATGCACCGTCGCTGAAAATCTTGGCAAATATGAAGCCCTTTGCTCCGGCGACGAAACCGCCATTAAACTTTGCAAAGCCAATGAAGCCCTCGCTACACCTGAAACCTATATTGAAACATGCTATGGTACGCAGGACTGGGTTGCCAAAGTTATTTGTGTCCTCGACGTCAACAATGAATACGCCATTAATGTAATCGATATGGCAAAAGATTGCGAAGGAAAAGCCTGCAAATATGACAACGATAAAGCCGTTTGCAGTGAATAATCCCCTCACCTAATCAAAAAAATAGCCGCCCTCGGGCGGCTTTTTTTATCCCCAAAAACTGCGCTGAACCATTCACATCACGATATAACCAATATCAATGAAACCATGGTTTTATGCGATAATTAGAATACCCAGTCACAGAATCACGGTTGTATTCCTTTCCCTATAACCGTTACAGCACAGCCACTACTAATTCACCAATCTACTAAATATGGGCAGAACTCAAAAAAAGCTGATTATTTCGCCATTTTTAGGCAGAAATTGACGAGAGCCGGGTGATGGGGCCCCGGCGAGGAACTGGTTAGGCAGCTCCAAAAGCTTATACCATCTAAAAATATTGAGGATTCCAAAGGACTCAGTCCTTTGGCGGGGGGCCGAGGATTTTCGCCATCCAGTGAATGGCGAAAACCACAGAGCCCAGTGAGCAAATGAAATGAACGAGTTGGAGAGACGACAGGCTCGGGAAATGAAGTTCATTTCATATTGCGAACTGAGGACGGG
>JAZRVP010000206.1:0-4003 GCA_045599245.1 Myxococcota bacterium | reverse complement strand
AGAAGAGCTGCACGCCGTACTGCAAGAATAATGGCATCGTCACATGTGACGAAAACATGAACGAGGTCTTTGAAGCATGCGAAGGCAACACAATTTGCAGCATGGATGAGAATCGTCAGCCGGCTTGCGTCGAGAAAAAATCCTGCATGCCGTCGTGCGTGAATGGCGTTCTGACGACCTGTGATGCGGATATGAACGAAGTGACCACATCATGCAGCGACGAGAATAAAGTGTGCGGATATAATGAGTTCGGTGTTCCTGCATGTGTCGATGCTGCTAAATCCTGCATGCCGTCGTGCTTGAATGGCGTTCTGACGACCTGTGATGCGGATATGAACGAAGTGACCACATCATGCAGCGACGAGAATAAAGTGTGCGGTTATAATGAGTTCGGTGTTCCTGCATGTGTCGATGCTGCTAAATCCTGCACGCCATCATGTGTGAATGGCGTTCTGACGACCTGTGATGCGGATATGAATGAGAGCACGAAATCGTGCCTTGAGGATAGTAAAATCTGCGGCGTAAATGAGAACGGCGTTCCGGCATGTGTCGATGCCGTAGTCTGTGCCTTTGGTGAAACCAATATACTCATTGGCACCAAAGTCTGTGACGCCGAAGGCAAGGTTTGGGAATGCCAGGCCGATGGAATGATGAGTGAAGGTACTGCCTGTACCGAAGGCGTTTGCAATGAAGGCAAATGCGTTCGCCGCGACTGCGATGATGTCGCCGACGGCAAAAATGTGTGCAAAGAAAACAAACTCATGGTCTGCAACGACGGTGAATTGGTCGAAGACACCGAAAATGCATGCGGCACTGACACACCGCTTTGCCGTGACGGCGAAGCTGCCTGCAGTGCTTATAAAGCCTGCGATACCATCGAACACGGCAAAACCGGCTGCCAAAACGGTAATATTGTTTCGTGTAATGATGGCGCAACGAGCGTGATCGACGGCGGTGACTGCGTCACAAATGCCCAGTTCTGTACCGCCGATGAAAATGCCGAATCCGGTTTTGCCTGCGTAACACCCGATCCCGGTGACTGCGAATGGACCGGAGGTATCGTCGCCAAAAATGAAACGGTTTGTGACGGTAACAAACTCAGGGTTTGTTCGGCTGAAACAGATAATGAATTCAGTGCGGGCGTCGATTGTGACGCTGTCAACAATGGGAAACCGTTCTGTGACCCGAAACTCAACATTTGCCGTGCCTATTTCAATTGCGGTGATAACGATGAAATCGCACATGAGGCGATAGCCTGCAACGCCAAGGGCACGAATAAAGCCAAATGCGTTGACGGCAAACTCGTCGATTTGACCGATGCCGATGCTTGTACGGCCGGCGAACATGCCGTTTCTATTTGTACATTTGACACCGAGGCCGCGTGTTCATTCGTTTGCGAACCGGGATATTTCCTCAAAAATAATGCATGTGAACCGATCGTGACGTGTGACGCCGTTAAAGAAATATATAATAAGGATGACAATACCTGTTCCTGCAATGAAGGTGCTTTCTGGACGGGAACAGCCGGAAGCTGCGACTGCAAAGATGGTTATCTTCTGATTGGCAATACGTGCGTTAAAAAAGAAGAATGTTCATTGGCGCACAGCATTCTCGATGAAACGAGCAATATTTGCGTTTGTGACAATGCCAATCATTGGATAGGCGATGCTGAAAGTTGCCAGTGCAAAGACGGTTTTGTCGAAATCGGTGGCGAGTGTAAATCGATTGTTGACTGCACGGAAGAACATACGGTTTGGGTTAAAGAGACGAATGCGTGTGTTTGTGATGACACCAAAGGCTGGATGGGAACAGTTGGCAGCTGTGCCTGCGCAGAAGGTTTCGTCAATGTGGATGGCGTGTGTGTCCGCAAAGCCGTTTGCAGTGCCAATGAGACCTGGTTAGAATCGGATAACACATGCACCTGCAACGTGGAAAAGGGCTGGACGGGAACAGCCGGTAGCTGCACTTGTTCAGATAGTACCCAGGTACCAGCCGGGGACAGTTGCGAAAATAAAGTTGAGTGTACCGAAGGTCAAATATATGTAGATGGCCTCAATGTTTGTGCCTGTGACAGTGCAAAAAGCTGGATCAGCGACGGGACATCATGCGTTTGTCCGACCGGTTATTTTGCTAAAGACGGTGTTTGCATTCCTAAAGCGATCTGTGATCTCAATATGGAAAAATATGTTGAAAGCACCAATACATGTGAATGCGACAGCGATAAGGGCTTGTCAGGCACTGCCGGCAACTGCACTTGTGCAGATGGCTTATTTTTTATCGATAATCAATGTATTAAGCTGACCGAAGGTGACCTCATTACCTTTGGTCATTACGAACAGGACAACGACACGAGCAATGGGCAAGAACCGATTACCTGGCGTGTGCTCGACAAAAATGCTGATGGACAATATCTCCTCATCAGCGAAAAGGCGCTCGATGTCCAGCCATACAACACAACTTTTATCTCAATCACTTGGGAAAAGAGTACGATTCGTTCATGGCTCAATGGTTATGATCAAAGTTACAACACCGCTGGTAAGAACTATACGAGCGATAACTTCATCGATGCAGCGTTTACAACGGCTGAAAAGGCACAAATTGTATCATCCAACGTTCCAGCCCATGCCAATCCGTATTACAGCACATCACCCGGTAATGCGACAACCGACAGAATATTCCTGCTCAGCATTACCGAAGCACAAAACTATTTCACAAACAGTGATAACTTCAAAGTCGATGCAACGCGTTATGCGGTTAAAAAAGGAGCTTATGTTTTGGGTTCTGAATCAGGAAAATATACTTCAAACGGAACATGCACAGATATTCACTGTTTACCCCTCTGGTGGCTCCGGTCGCCGGGCTACGACAATCGCAGCACCGCGAGCGTCTACTATGACGGTTCCATCTACTACTATGGCAGCATTGTCGACTACGATAACATCACGGTTCGTCCCGCTTTATGGGTGAACCATTAATCAGTAATCTTTTAATCAGTAAATCTCATCCCAGCGCGCCCTTTAGGGCGCGCAATCTCGAACGCCGTTAAATGCAACTGTCAATGTGAATGATTTGATTTCATATTGACAGTTTTTGGGGATAAACTTTTATGAAAAAGACATTTGTATTTTCTCTTTGTGCAGCGATGACGATCCTTGTTGCCTGTAATGAATCAGAGAACTGGACGCCGAATACCGGTTGTTCTGACGGCGATGCGCGTTGTGACAGCGATAAACTTTACACCTGCAAAGACGGTGAATGGGTGCTTGGCACCAATTGTGCCGACAGCGGCAAGTTCTGCGGTCAGAATGCCGAGAATAAGCCGGCCTGTGTGAGCGGACCCAAAGAAGAATGCGTGCCTTCGTGCAAAGACGGTGTCGTGACACTGTGCGACAGCGATGGCAATGTCATGACGCATCAATGCACCGAAGGACAGGTCTGCGGGCTGAATCCCCAGGGTACACCCGGTTGCGTCACCATGCCGCAGAAGAGCTGCATGCCGTACTGCAAGAATAATGGCATCGTCACATGTGACGAAAACATGAACGAGGTCTTTAATGAATGCGAAGAGAACAAGATTTGCGAAATGGATGAGAATTATCAGCCGGCATGTGTGGGTATGAAATCCTGCACGCCGTCGTGCGTGAATGGCGTTCTGACGACCTGTGATGAGAATATGAACGAGAGCACGAAATCGTGCAGCGACGAGAATAAAGTTTGCGGATACAATGAGTTCGGTGTTCCTGCGTGTGTCGATGCTGCTAAATCCTGCATGCCGTCGTGCGTGAATGGCGTTCTGACGACCTGTGATGCGGATATGAATGAAGTGACCACATCGTGCAGTGACGAGAATAAAGTGTGCGGATATAATGAGTTCGGTGTTCCTGCATGTGTCGATGCCGTTGTCTGCGCCTTTGGCGAAACTAACGTACTCGTAGGTACCAAAGTCTGTGACGCCGAAGGCAAGGTCATGGAATGCCAGGCAGATGGAACGGTGAACGAAGGC
>JAZRVP010000205.1:0-28643 GCA_045599245.1 Myxococcota bacterium | reverse complement strand
CCCCTCCTCAGTTCGCAATATGAAATGCACTTCGTTTCCCGAGCCTGTCGGCTCTCCAACTCGTTCATTTCATTTGCTCACTGGGCTCTGCGATGCCAGCCGTCCACCGGACGCCTGCCTTCTCGGCCCCCCCGGCTCTCGTCAATTTCTGCCTAAATATTGCGAAATACTCTCCCATATTCAGTAGATATGTGAATTACCCTGGGTGAGTAGTAACCTGGGCTGTAACAATTTTTATGAAACGAGTATATCATTTGGGGGCAAATAAGATATAAGGCGCGAGACATCCGGGTATGGACCCGGCAATTTCATTCCGAAGAAGGAGATTGAATATGGCAGACCTCAAAGGTTCAAAAACAGAAGCTAATCTTCAGGCAGCATTTGCCGGAGAATCTCAGGCTCGCAATAAATATACGTATTATGCAAGCCAGGCTAAAAAGGACGGCTATGAACAGATAGCCGAAATTTTCCTGGAAACGGCAGAAAACGAAAAAGAACATGCCAAACTTTGGTTCAAATGTCTGCATGACAACAAAATTCCGACGACGGCAGAAAACCTTTTGGATGCGGCCAACGGCGAGAATTATGAATGGACAGATATGTACGCAACGTTTGCGAAAGAAGCTCGTGAAGAGGGTTTTGAGCGCATAGCCAAGCTTTTTGAAATGGTGGGTGCGATTGAGAAAACTCACGAAGAGCGATATCGCAAACTTCTGTCGAATGTGGAAAAGAAGGTTGTATTTTCACGAGATGGGGAAGCGATTTGGCAGTGCCGCAACTGCGGTCATATCGTGATTGGGAAAGAAGCGCCTGCGGCTTGTCCTGTTTGTGCGCATCCGCAGTCATTTTTCCAGGTTCGTGCAGACAATTATTAATTTGGCATAAATATGCTAAAGAGGGCGCCGCGTTGCGGCGCCTTTTTTGTTACCGGCGGATAGCCGGTTCACCAACGGAAGCCGTGCCGTATGCCTTTTGGCATAGGCACGGCACGCGGCCGTATTTTGTGGGCAAAGCCCGCAAAATAGGCGTGTTTCATATCCCCAAAATGAGATAAATTAATGCGAGAAAGAGAACGAATAGGCAAACTGCATGAATTTGGACTGACGGAAGTGCTTCGCGGGCTGGAACGGCCGGGACTGTCAAGTGTGAGAGGTCTCAACAGCGGTTCTACGGCCATTTTACTGGCGGAACTGGTGCGCGTTCAGACGCGGCCGATTGTTGTTATTGCGCCGGATGAACAAATTTTGACGCAGATGGCTGAAAACGTCGCCTTTTTTTGGTATCGGGCCAAAGCGGAAACGGTTGTGCTGCCGGAAATTCAGGCCGGAATTTATAGCGGTATTGCGCAGAACCGTCGCCAGACAGCGGCTCGTATTCGTGCCCTTCACAGGCTTGTAAACAATCATCCGAGGCTGACGTTTGCGAGCATGGAGAGCATTGCCAGAAAGTGCATTCCCCGCGAAGTGCTTGCAAAACAAACGATTTTGCTGCGAACGCATGAAACGTGCGAGATGACGGATTTGAAGGCGCGGCTTTTTGAAATGGGGTATGCGCAGGCTCAAAACGTCGATACACCGGGCACGTTTGCGGTTCGATGCGGGATCATCGATGTGTTTTCGCCGGCGCATGAACAGGCTATTCGCATTGAGTTTTTCGGCGATGAAATTTCTGAAATTCGTTCATTTGATGTCGAAACGCAGAGGACGCTGGAAAAACGGGGTGATGTCGTGATTCTTCCGGCCTCGGAGATAATATTGAACGACGAGAATGTCGAGCGCGCGGTTGAAACGATGACGGGGTGGGCCGATGAGCTCGAATGGCCGTCCAAACTGCTTCGACAAAACCGTGAAAAGCTCGATGAACGCGTGTTGTTTTGGGGCATTCAGGCGTTGATGCCGGCCTATTATGAAAAGCTGGATGCCTTTTGGGACTACATCGACAAGGACGCCGTAATCCTTTGGCTGGAACCGGACATCTGTGTTCAGGCGCATAACAAGGCGGTGGAATCGCTCGACAAACAGTACCGGAGGTGTCAGGAGGACTCGCAGCTGACGGCGCCGCCGAAGGCGCATGTGTTCCTTTCGGAGACGATTTGCTCGCAGTTCATGACGCATAAAGTTTTGTATTCAGGACTTGGCGTTGAATTGACATCGAACCAGGCTGATCGCGAGGACGATGTCGTGTGGTTTGATTCTCTGGATAATGCTGATATCGTTGCACAGAGAAAACAGATGACGGGACATCGAAGCGAAGATTTTCTCAAGCTCTTTTCGGAATGTCTTTCGGAATGGGAGGGTGTGTATGGGGAAATCGCGATTGTTGCGCATTCATCAGGGATGCTTGAGAGGCTGAGAACACTGTTTCGGCCGCTGTCGATACCGGTGACGGTCGTGACGGGGCCTTTGAATTTGCTCGAAGAGCGCGTGGCGCCGGCCAATGGCGTGCATATCTATCAGGGAAATCTGTCGTCGGGATGCCGACACGCGGTTCAGTCACTGGCCATTGTGACGGAATCGGAGATATTTGGCGCCAAAACGGCGCGTCCGGCGGCGAAGAAATTTGACGATTCATTGGCACTGACGTCGTTTCGCGACTTGAAACCGGGGGATTATGTCGTTCACACGGAGTTCGGAATTGGGCTTTATCAGGGGCTGATTACGCAGACGATCAGCGGAATCACGGGTGACTTTCTTCACATCGATTATGCGGGCGGCGACAAGCTGTATATTCCGGTTCAAAAACTGAAAGTCCTTCAGAAATATGCCGGCGCGGACAAGCCGATGCATCTTGACCGTCTTGGCGGCGGGCAGTGGGAACGCACCAAAGAAAAAGTCCGTCAGAACGTCAAAAAACTGGCCATTGACCTTCTCGATTTGTACGCGAGACGTCAGGCACGGACGGGATTTTCTTTCTCGGAACGCGATCCATTTTTTGTGGCGTTTGAGGATGATTTTCCATACGAGGAGACGCCGGATCAGGCCAAAGCGATTGAGACAGTTCTTGAGGATATGCATAAAGATCGCCCGATGGAACGTCTCGTTTGCGGTGACGTCGGTTTCGGAAAGACCGAAGTGGCCATGCGAGCGGCCATGCGAGCGGTTTTGGATGGCAAACAGGTGGCTGTTCTCGTTCCGACGACGATTTTGGCCGAACAGCATTACGAAAATTTCCTCAAGCGATTTGAAGGGCATCCTGTTACGATCGAGTCACTGAATCGATTTAGAAAACCGAAGCAGGTAAAGCAAATTCTGGCGGATCTTTCGGTTGGAAAGACCGATATATTGATTGGAACGCATCGAATTTTGTCAAAAGACGTCGTCTTCAAGTCACTGGGGCTGTTGATCATCGACGAAGAGCATCGATTTGGCGTTGCCCATAAAGAGAAGATCAAGAACCTGGCGGATGGCATCGATTGTCTGACGATGACGGCAACGCCGATTCCGAGGACGTTTCAGATGTGTCTTGGCGGGATGAAGGATTTGTCGGTGATTGAGACGCCGCCGAGTGATCGACTGGCCATCCATACACTGGTTGCGAAGATATCGGATTCGTTGATTGCGGAAGCGATAGAGAATGAACTGCACCGAGGCGGTCAGGTCTATTTTCTCCACAATCGGGTTGAGGAACTGCCGACGTATTATGAGCGGATACAGCGTCTGGCGCCGAAGGCGCGGATTGTGGTTGCCCATGGGCAGCTGGATGAAAAATCCCTCGAGGAAGCGATGTTTAAGTTCATCCATCACGAAGCGGATGTTTTGTTGTGTACGACGATCATTGAATCGGGCATCGACATACCATCGGCGAACTGTCTGATTGTGGCTCATGCAGAACGTTTTGGTCTGGCGCAGCTGTATCAAATAAGAGGTCGAGTCGGGCGATCGTCAGAGAGAGCGTATTGTTATTTATTGACGGGTGATGGGCAGCTTTCGGATATTGCCCGCGAGAGGCTGAATGCGATTGAGCGATTAACGGAACTGGGATCTGGGCTTGAAATTGCGTATCTCGATCTCGAGATGCGAGGGTGCGGGAATCTTCTTGGTGCGGAACAGAGCGGAAATATTGCCAATGTTGGACTCGATATGTACTCGGAGCTGATGCAGGAAGCGGTTGCACAAATTCAGGGACTTCCGGTGCAAAAGCCGATCGAGTCGGAAGTCAATCTGCCGTTTTCGGCCTATTTGTCGGATGTGTATATCGAAGATGTTCAAATGCGGCTTCTATATTACAAACGGATGTCGAATGCCGAAACGGTGGAACAGCTCTATGAGATATTTGGGGAGATCCTCGATCGATATGGTGCGGCGCCGCAGGAAGCGTATCATTTGAAGGATACGTTTGAGCTGAAGATCATGTTGAGTGGTCTTGGGATAAGGAGCATGAATGCGAACTATACGTCGATCATTCTGGATCTTGGGGACAATTCCAGGCTGGATCCGATGAAGCTGGTGAGTTTGATCACGATGCATCCACGTCAGTATTCGATTCGTCAGGATCAGAAGTTGATACGATATTTGAGCAAGTCGGAATCGGAGGCGTTGACGGAGACGGCGGCGATATATTTGGATGAGTTGAAGAGCCGATGTTACGGTGAGCAGGAGAAGGCGCAATAATTTGCGAGGCGTATTGAGCGAAGCGAAATAGGCGAGCAGACGTGGCGTATTGGCCTGTGGCCGATAGCCACGTAATGGTAATAAAAAAGGCCGCGTATCCTGAAGGATAGCGGCCTTTTGCGTGCCGTATGAAACAGGCACGCGCCATAAACTCAAAAGTTAGAGAGATTGTTTTGTCTCGGTAACTTCGTAGATTTCGACGACGTCATCGACTTTAATATCGTTATAATTTTCGATGGAGAAGCCGCATTCGAAGCCGGTACGAACTTCTTTTGCGTCATCTTTGAAACGTTTAAGGGAAGCGATTTTTGAGTCGTAAATGATTTTACCGTTACGCAGGAGGCGGCATTTTGAGCCACGTTTAATGATACCGTCAGTGACGTAACCGCCGGCGATTGTACCGACTTTAGGCACATTGAAAGTGTTTCTGATTTCGACGTGACCGAGGACATTTTCGCCGATGATTGGGTCGAGCAGACCGCTCATGGCGTCTTTGACGTAATCGATGATGTCGTAAATGATGTTGAAGGATTCCATGAGAATTCCTTCACGTTTAGCGATTTCAGCGGCACGGCCATCGGGGCGGGTGTTGAAGCCGACGATGATAGCGCTGGAAGCGACGGCGAGTTGAACGTCATTTTCGGTAGCGCCGCCGACGGCAGCGTGAACGATTTGGAGTTCGACATCTTCGGTGGAAAGTGCGCCGAGGGATTTGACGAGAGCTTCGAGGGAGCCCTGAACGTCGGCTTTAATGATGACATTGAGGGTTTTGTTGTCTTTGAACTGAGCCCATGGATCGAATTTACGGGAAGAGAGTTCGGCGTTACGTTTACGTTCTTTGATTTGTGAGGTGAATTCTTTAGCAATTTTTTCATCTTTAGCGACGAAGAATGGTTCACCAGCATCTGGAACGTCGGAAAGGCCGGTAATTTCGACCGGAGTAGAAGGTTCAGCGACGCGGATATTTTTGCCGCGTTCGTTGGTCATGCTTTTGACTTTACCGTAGCAGGCACCGCTCACGAGGATATCGTTAATGCGGAGTGTACCTTCCTGAACGAGGATAGAAGCGACGGTACCTTTACGATTGTCTTTATAAGCTTCGAGGACGAAACCGCGAGCGGGTTTATCGGGATTGGCTTTAAGTTCGAGGACTTCGGACTGAAGTTCGATGAGTTCGAGGAGTTCATCGACGCCGGTACCCTGTTTAGCGGAAACTTCTTTGAAGATAGTTGTTCCGCCCCATTCTTCTGGGATGAGTTCGTATTCGGTGAGGGCTTGACGGACGCGTTCCGGGTTAGCGCCGGGCTTATCAATTTTGTTGATAGCGACGATGATGGGCACGCCGGCGGCCTTTGCGTGGTTAATGGCTTCGACGGTCTGTGGCATAACGCCGTCATCAGCGGCGACGACGAGGACGACGAGGTCAGTGACTTTTGCGCCGCGAGCGCGCAGTGAAGTGAAAGCCTCGTGACCCGGGGTGTCGAGGAAAACGACTTTTCCGTTTGGTGTATCGATGGAAGAGGCGCCGATATGCTGTGTGATACCGCCGGCTTCGCCTGCGGCGACGCGGGATTTGCGAAGTGCGTCAAGGAGGGAGGTCTTGCCGTGATCGACGTGACCCATGACGGTAACGATTGGAGCGCGCAGTTCGAGGTCTTCGGGCTTATCGTTTTCGGATTCGGTGAAAGCTTCTTCTTTGAAGCTGACGTCCTGAATGGTGAAGCCATATTCAGCGGCGACGAGTTCAGCGGTTTCGACGTCGATGGTCTGATTGACTGTGACCATCATTCCGAGTTCTTTCATGAGGAAGCGAATGACTTCGGAGGATTTGACGCCGAGATCGTTTGCGATGTTTGCGACGGAAATATTTTCAGAGACCTTGATAACGCGTTTATGCTCTGATGCCTGAGGATGAGCGGCGGTGCGTTCAGGCTGGGCGCCTTTTTTGGATCGATTAACTTTTTTGAGTGAGGTACCGCTGTATGGAGCGGCGGCTTTTGTGGGGGCCGTCTGATTGTAGAACTGGCTGGAATTGACGACGGTACGAGCACCGGCTTTTTTGTTATTTTTCTGGTTTTCGTTTCCGTTTGATCCGAATTTTTTATTGTCTTTATCGAGCATGGCTCGAATCAGAGCGGGATCGATAGCGCCGGTGATATTGGAAGGACGATTAGCTTTTTTATGGGAGCTTGTATTGTCATCGTCATCGTTGCCGAGATCGTCATCGACGGATGAAACGGCGATTTTCTTTTGAGGTTTAGGTTTGTTCCATTTGGAACGAACGTTTGTTTCTTCTTCCTCGGAGTCATCAATATCTGTTGAATAATCTTCGGGAAGCTGATCGATGAAACCACTTCCGCCGAAGCCGAAAGAGAATGATTGTTTTTCGAAATTCGGGGTCATTTCGAGGACTTTTCCGTTTTTCTTTTTCTCTTTTTCAGCTTTTTTAGCGGCTTTTTTCTCTTTATCGGAAAGCGGTTTTGGCTGAGAAGCTTTTTTGTCGTCTTGAGTATTTGTCTGAGGTTTTGCCGAAGGAGCGTCAGCCTTATCTGTTTGCTGATTGGAGGGTTCAGCTATTTTTTCATCAGCTTTTTTATTGTCGACATTGGTGTTGTTTTCGGAGGCAGCCGGAGCTTCGGCTGCAGGTGTCTGAGCGGCTTTTTCATCAGAAACCGGAGCATTATCGGCAACATTGGAGACGGTGGCTGTTTTGGTGGCGGCAGCCGCTTTTTCCTGAGCATTTACAGATGTGTTGGATGTATTTACTGCATTATCGGCTGTTTGCTTTTCAGCTGGTTTTACGGCTTGAACAGGGGCTGCAAGTGCATCCTCTTTATTGGCAGTTTTGGGCGTTTTTGCTGTCTGATTATCGGTTGCAGGCTTTTCTTTTGTCGATTTTGCAGGCTTTTCAGTGGCCTGTTCAGCCATTTTTTCAGCTTTATCAGTTTTGGCAGTCGATTTATCGGCTGTTTTTTCAGCTTTTACGGCAGGGGCTTTAGGTGCTTTAGCAGGTGCTTTAGCGGCGACCTCGGCTTTATCTTTTTCAGGAGCTTCGTCATCGCGTTTGCGGCGAATGCGAACCGTACCTTTTCCTGTGGACTGAGATTTTGCATCAATGGCGGAATTACTTTTGGGATTTCGCTGTTTATCCAGTGCCTGAGTAATCATCCGAACCTGCTCGTCACTTAGTGCACTTGATTTTGCTCTCACAGTAATACCAAGTCCCAAAGCGTTGATTTTTTCAATTAACTGCTGCGCATCCATTTCCATGGAAGCCGCCAAATCCATAATCTTAGTCGATTTCGCCATGCTCTCTCTCTGAGCCCTTACTGCGTCAAAAAATCTCTGCGCTGCCTGTCATGCAGAGATTCTCCATACAAAACACAATACCGTCCGCGCTTATATGACGCTTCGCTTTGCACTTCAAGGCATTGTGACAAGAAGCCGAACTGTTTATACCAGTCCCCAAACCAAATCCGATATTAATTTTTACTCTGAACAGAACAATTTTCTTCATCGAGACGAAGAATAGCATCTTCTGTCAGGGCAAATTCATCATGGAGCCGACCTGGAAGCCAACCCATAATCACTTTTTCTGTTTTGCCGAAAAGCCTTCCATATTCAGCTCGATCCAGAAGACCCCGGCATTCCAAACCTTTTCTTCCGGCATTTGTTCGATATTTCTGACTTGTTGAAGCCGAAGCATCGGATGCAATGAGATAGCATGCCAACTCATCTGATTGAGCGGCATGTTCGACTGCATCTGCCCCGAGAAGAAGCTGATGGCTTTGATAGCCGGCCAGCAAAAGTTCCGTATATCTTTTTCTGAAGCCCGGGACAACAATCTCATGAATAAACGAAGCTAAATCCTGAGCCAGTTCTGCAGGCTCATGTTTAGTCATTCGTTTTAAGCCGTTTGCAAATGCTTTTTCGAGGCATGGTCTTTGGGCGCAGACATAAAATCCGCGTCCCGGAAGCTTTTGTCGAAGATCAAAACACAGTGTGTTCTGAAATACGACAAAGCGAAGAAGACCATACTTTTTTCCGTTTCCCCGGCATGTGACACAGCGCCTTGCCGGGGTTTTCTGTACATTCTGTTCCTGAGAAAGAATATCCGTCATGCACTAAATCCTATTCGATATCATCGACGTCTTTGGTGTCATCCAAATCGTCGTCTTCAACGGGTGGGAACGGGCGTTCGCCAAACTGTTCGACCGTGCAGTTATATGCCTGTTGCAGTGTGCAGTTCGGAATTTCTTTGAGGCTGCGATTGAAGGTTTCACGCGCTTCAATGAGTTCGTCTTTTGTATAGACTTCCTGATTGATAGCGATCTCTTCGAGTTCATGAATGATCTGCGGTGCTTTGTTCATGCCGATAGAGGTTTTGGCATCAAGTCTTTCTGCATCACTTTCGAGGAAGAGAATATTGAGATCGCGATAACCGGCTGAATAGAATTTCTTAGCCTGAACATCCGAAACACCGAGATACAGGGCGATGTCACTGATGTTGAGTTTTTCCTGTTCTTTATTGGGACGTGTTTTCTGGGTTTCGGCGAGAATATCGGAAGCAACTTTGACAAAGAGTTCGGCGTTATCCATACCGAAGCCGGGAATCTGAGCAAATTCAAGGGGATCGACGCTCGCGATTTGTTCGAGTTTGTTGTAACCGAGGGTGAACAGGGTATCGATAAGATTATCTTCTTCGATGCCGTGACTCATGAGAGCACGTTTGACGTCCTGACGGATTTCGCTCAAGCGAGATTCGCTGATGATATCGAGATTCCAACCTGTGAGCTGAGCTGCAAGTCGAACGTTCTGGCCGCCGCGACCGATAGCGAGTGAGAGCTGATCATCGGGAACGATGAGTTCCATGGATGTTTTGGCTTCATCGATGAGAACTTTGGAAACTTCGGCAGGGCTGATGGCGCTGCAAACGAAGCGAGCCGGCTCTTCGTTGAAGGGAACGATATCGATTTTTTCACCACGAAGTTCCTGAACAACGGTCTGAACGCGCTGTCCGCGCATACCTACGCATGCACCAACGGGATCGACGTCATTCTGGCTGGAGTAAACGGCAACTTTTGTGCGCATACCGGGCTGACGGGAAACTCGAAGAATCTGAACAATGCCTTCATCGATTTCGGGAACGGACTGCTGGAAAAGTTTGACGACGAGATCGGGTTCGGTACGGCTCAGAATGATCTGAGGATCTTTGCTTGAACGCTGAACTTTTTTGACATACGCCTGAATTCTGTCGCCGGGACGATAGGATTCTCTCGGGGTCTGTTCGCGAGCCGGCAAAATGGCATCGGTATGTTCGAGATCGACGATAATTGCTGTTCTTTCAAAACGTCTGACGACGCCTGTAATAAGCTCGCCTTCGCGATCTTTATACATATTATAAATAATATCCTGTTCAGCTTCTCGCATTCTCTGAAGAATGACTTGTTTGGCTGTCTGTGCGGCAATACGTCCGAAACTCATCTTTGCACTTTCGAGATTGAGAAGGCTTCCGTATTTGGCGTCCTGTTCACGGGCAAGTGCTACGTCTTTATCCAGATAGAAAATCTGAACAAGGAGTTCGTCACCGACGCCCACGTCTGTGAAGTCATGATCGATTGCATCCTCCAGAGTAATATCGCGATAGATGTTATCGATATCATCCGAGACCTGAAGAATCTGGAAAAGCTCAATCTCATCACTTTCTTCATTATAATAGGCTTCAATTTCTCGTGCCTGTCCGAAAACGCGTTTGGCGGCTGTTGCAATGGCCACTTCGAGGGTTTCGATGAGTACGGACTGATCGACACCTTTTTCACCACTGACCTGACGAATGACTTCACTGAGTTTCAGATTGCTGTCCACGGATTTTTCTCCTTGAAAATGCATTAAAATGCTTGAGCGGTTGTTGCTAATATGTATTTTTGACCAATCTTCTTCGTTTCTGTTCGATTAGAACTTGCGTTTTTCGCCGATTTCCCATTCGAAAACGGTGCGAGCATTTTTTATTGTTGTCGAATCAACTTCGACGCGGCCTTCTTTGATTAGAATATCGAGCATTCTGGTTTCGTCATTGGCGTTTAATAACTGACCCTCGACGACCTTTGAATCTTCTCCACGGGTTACGATGCGAACCCGTTCGCCTACGGCAAGACGAAAATGGCGCCACGACTGAAGTTCGCGTTCAATTCCCGGGCTTTCAAGGGTTAAACGATAGCGATCATCGATCGGATTTTCGAGATCGAGAAGGGCTCCTACTTCTTCGCTTGCATGAGCCAGTTCATCGACGGTTACCCCATCGGATGCACTCTTTTTTTCGGCTCTGTCTACGACAAGTCGAAGTACGAGTTCTCGCCCTTCTTTCTTTAGTTCGACGGTATGAAGAACAAGACCCTGCTGTTCAATCACAGGCTCTACCAGCCGTTCGATTCCCTCTATGCTTAACATAATTCCTCCACATGATTGCTTTGCTTTGGTCTGCGCAGCGACCAAAACTTCGCCATCCCTATGAGGAAATGCTGCACAGGCGCCAGAAAGCTCTCTCTGGATTGGTCACCGCCTTGCGACGGAACACGCCTACTTTCACAAATTCAGCTTTCTGAACCTATGAAAAAACCCGAAATAGCTTCTCGGCTATTTCGGGCAATCATGCGAAAGGAGGGACTCGAACCCTCACACCCATTACAGGAACAGGTACCTGAAACCTGCGCGTCTACCATTTCGCCACTTTCGCAACTCAATTCCGTTGCTTTCGCAACAAGCCGCCTTCTACTCGCACTAACCCTTCATGGCAAGTTCTTTTTTACCTTTTTATGCTTTTTCTTTATTTTGTTTCTCGCGTATTTCACTCCCTTTTCCTTTTCCACCTTCCCGGTTTCGCTTCGTATATCAGCCATAGTAATCACCTTTACCACAACTCAAAACCGCATAATCCTTTGACTTCATCGTCCTCAATTCCATCGTGATGTCTTTCGGGATGATGTTCCTTTGGGTACTTTTGAGTAAAACAAAAAATTAAGGTAACAAATGAGGAGAGCCAGGTGGCCGAGGGGGTTCGCCATACTTAATGGAGAGCTGGAATGTCACGTAGTGACAAAGGCGTGAGGCTGGCTCGGGAAACGAAGTTCATTTCATATTGCGAACTGAGGACAGGGCAGAGCCCCGGAAAAAACAATTATTCAGACCTTCCCTAGTCCTTTTCTCTTTCTTTTAAATGATATAGAGAACTCCGGTTCATGAGGAATTTTCTTTTTTTAAGCTTCTTTCCTCGTTTTCAACTTTTTTGCTTTATTCGGGGCCATATTATTATGAAAATTGCCGGCATCGATATCGGTGCAGAAACCATTAAATACGTCGTCTTATCCGGTCAGCCTCTTCGCATTGTTCGACAAAATATCGTCGTTCACGAAAAATCCATCGAAACTGCTCTTCGTTCCATTCTCAATGAACTTCGTGCCGATCATGTCGATAAAATCGCGATTTGCGGCCGGTTTGCTAATCATTTCAATATCCATCACTTCCCGGGACAGGCCGTTCAAAAACGTGGTCTTACTCAGCTTTTTGGCGACGCTCCGCTCACTTTTGTCACCATCGGCTGCAACGGCTTTAGTGTCCTCGAAAAACGCGGAAACGGGGCCGATGTCTTTCGCGAGAATGCCCGCTGCTCTCAGGGAACCGGTAATTTCCTTCGACAGCTCGTCGAACGTTTCGATCTCGATCTCGAGGCTTCCGATATCCTCTGCGAAAATGCACCGAATCCATGTGCTCTTTCCGGTCGATGCCCCGTTATCCTTAAAACCGATATGACCCATCTCGCCAATCGAGGTGAAAATCAGGCCGATATTCTCGCCGGCGTTTACGACGCCATTTGCGAAAATGTCGAGGCGCTTATCAAGCCTTCCATGTGCCCTAAATCTATCGTACTCGCCGGCGGTGTTACCAGGTCTGCCAGAATTCGTCGTCATTTTAATAATTTCTGCCAAAAACATGGCCTTCGTCTGCTCGAATCCATGTACTTGTCCCAGTTCTATATTGAGGCTCTCGGTTGTGCTCTCCTCATCGAGGAATTTGGCGGTTCTGATATCCCTCTGCCTGATGCCCCTCTCCTGAAATCGGATGCAACACACCGATTTGACGAAATTCCTCCGCTTAGAAATTATCTTTCGAATGTTCGAAGAATTGAATCCGTTGCACTGCACGAAATCAAGCCACAGACTCCCGTTATCATTGGATTTGATATCGGTTCGACCGGTTCAAAAGCTGTCGCCATCGTTGCGGATGAAGACAAGGGGCTTCACGATGTCTGCTGGGAAGGATATCTGAGGACAAACGGCAATCCTGTGGCTGCAGCTCATCAACTTATGGCGAGTTTTCTCGAACAAACGAAGGGGCTGGCACAAATCAAAGGGGTTGGTGTCACGGGGTCCGGACGTGAAATCGTCGGTTCCATGTTTTCAACTTGTTATGGGGCCGAACACGTTCACGTTCTGAACGAAATCGCTGCTCACGCCGAAGGCGCAAGAACCATAGAACCGTCCGTCGATACCATCTTTGAAATTGGCGGACAGGATGCAAAATACATTCGTCTTGCCGACGGCCGTATCGTCGATGCGGCAATGAATGAAGCCTGTTCGGCCGGTACGGGGTCTTTCATCGAAGAACAGGGACGTAAATTTAAGGAAATTCATTCCCTTTCAGAGCTCTCCGAACTTGCACTTGCGGGAGATAGAGGCGTCAGTCTTGGACAGCACTGCTCCGTTTTTATGACTCAGGTCATCGAAGATGCTGTCGCGGCCGGGATTGAAACATCAGCCATCCTCGCCGGCATCTATGACTCCGTTATTCTTAACTATTTCTACCGCGTCAAAGGGAATCGAAGTGTTGGAAATGTCGTCTTCTGTCAGGGAATGCCTTTTTCGACGCCGGCTCTCGCGGCCGCTGTCGTTCGACAGACTCAGGCCGAAGTCATCATCCCGCCCAATCCCGGTACTATCGGCGCTTTCGGTATCGCAAGACTCGCTAAAAAATCTATTCAACAGGCTCAAACACCTCTTGCTCCGGAACTTTTCCTTTCGGCTGAACTCATCGAACGAAAAACATTCGTCTGCAACTCGAACAAAGGCTGCGGCGGAAATGGAAATCATTGTAAAATCGATAAAATTACCGTTTCCATCAATCATAAAAATCTTCAGTTTACATGGGGTGGCGCATGCTCGTTATGGGATCGGGGCATTTCTGCAGCAAAACTCCCCGATCTAACACCGGATCCCTTCCGGCAGCGAAAAGAAGCCGTCGAACATATCATCGCTAAAATGCCTTCAAGAGGCCGAAAATCCGTGGCAATCAGCGATGAATTTCAGCTCAAGACGCTCTTCGTTTTCTTTGCGTCTTTCCTTTATGAACTTGGACTCGATCTCGTCACGATCAAGGGCGGAACGCTTGAAGACCTGCGAAGAGGTCTCGATCAAAGCAATGTTCGTTTCTGTGCTCCCATGCAGCATTACCATGGGGTTGCAGAAAAAATGGCGGCGGCTCACACCGATTTCATCTTCTGGCCAATGATGCGATGCGGGAAATTTTCCAAAAAAGAAGAAAATTCCGCGATTTGTCCTGTCGTTCAATCCTCGCCGGATCTTCTCATTCACGACCTTAAAATTGCGAGAAACAAAGTCCTTTCTCCGGTCATCGATCTCGCACCGGGGAACCTGGGCAGTCAGGTTTTCAAAGACTCGTGCCGGCAGATTGCCGACATGCTTCACGTCTCCGAGGCCGTTTTCAATAAAGCATTCGATATCGCATCCGGGGTACAGAAGAATTTTGATGTCGATCTCCTGACGTTTGGCCGTCAGGCCATGGCTTTTGCCGCCGAACACAATCTCACAACGGTCATCGTCCTTGGGCGAAATTATACCATCCATAATAATGCCCTTAACAGCAATGTTCCCGCGCTCGTTCGCGGCCAGGGCGCCATGGCGATTCCAGTCGACTGCTATCCCGTTGAAGACGATGAACCCGTTTTCTCAAACATTTACTGGAGTTATGGGCAGATCAATCTGCGAGCTGCATCCCAGATCAGAAAAACGCCGGGGCAGTATGCCGTTTGGTGCAGCAACTACGGTTGCGGACCCGACAGTTTTAACCTTCATTTCTTCCAGTTTATCATGCAGGGTAAACCCTACACGATCATTGAAACGGATGGTCACAGCGGTGATGCGGGGACAAAAACGCGTATCGAAGCATTTCTGCACTGCATTCATGAATACGCGTCGCTTCCCTTTGAACCGCCGCAAAATGACCTTCACAAAGTTGAAGAGCTCAATCTGCCTTTTGTCGAGGGATGCCGGTCCGGTGCCACGCTTCTCATGCCGAGAATGGGGGATAATGCCAGAATTATATCTGCCGGTTTCAGAAATGCGGGGTTCAAGACCGTAACATTGCCTGTTCCGACGCGAAAAACGCTTCTCATTGGGCGTCGATATACCTCCGGAAAGGAATGTCTCCCGGCACTTATCACGCTTGGTTCCCTTCTCGAATACGTTCAGAATGCGCCTCAGGATGAAAAATTTGTCTTTTTCATGCCGCGTTCAAACGGCCCCTGCCGTCTGGGGTGTTACAATTTGCTCGATAAAATCGTTCTGCGCCGTCTCGGGCTTGAAAACCGCGTTAAAACCTGGTCTCTTTGCGACACCGATTATCACGAGGGCGTTCCCATTACGACGTATGTCCTCATTTATACGGGATTTCTTGCCTGTGATACGCTCATGGCGGCACTTTATGATGTTCGTCCCGTTGAAGCCCGTCCGGGGGCGGCCCAGGTTATCTACGATCGTGCCATCAATGCGATCATCAATCTCATTGATAATCACAAGGCACCGGCGCTCTGGCAGCCTTATATTGCGAAGGAAATTCTCGGCGGAACGCTCTTTGGAATTGCCGATATCGTCAAAAAAGCCGCCCGTGATTTCGCCGCTATCAAGACTGACAGGAAAGTGCCGACGATCTGCATGACCGGTGAAATCTATGTCCGCAACGATCCGTTTGCAAACGACTATCTCATTCAGGCCATTGAAGAGCGCGGTATTCGAGTTCTCTTTGCGCACTTTAGTGAGTGGATTGAATATGCCGACATCGTCAACAAAGACATCCTGAAAACCGCAGGGAGTGCGAGTGATATTGTGATATCGCATTTTGTTCGCCACATGATTCGAATAGTTCATGCGCCGATGGCCAAAGCGCTCAACTGGCCGGCCAGACATGATGTCAATCACATCCTTCATACGGCGTCGGAGTACCTTCGTCCGGAACTCGTTGGCGAGGAGATTCTGACGGTTGGAACGCCGCTTCATGCGTGGAGAAATGGCGAGATTCAGGGCGTGATCAGTGTGGGACCGCTGGAGTGTATGCCGAGCAAAATTGCGGAAAGTCAGTTCTATCACGTTGCCGAAAATGACGGATTAATCTCGTTGAATTTGAGCTTTAACGGAGATCCGATTCCCGATACGGTTCTCGATGATTTCTGTTTTGAAGTGAAACGCCGGTTTCGGAATTAGTTGTATGGGGCGCCTGCTATGCGGGAGCGCATACGCAGGCGGCGCCGGCTATTGACATACGCCGGCGCAAAAAAAATCTGGGCCGTCTGGTGTTTTGACCCCCGGATTTGTGAGGACACAGACGGCGCGGTTTTAGACTGACTTTATTCCAAAAATATTAATTCTTGTATTATATAAAAAATTCTGTTAATATTTGGCTGTTGCGTTCTGACAGTAGATTGAGGTGGTTCTCTCAATAATTTCGAATGTAGAATATATCTCAGAGCGTTATTAGTCTGTATTACAGACAACCAGTCTAATATGATTCACTGATCTTTCGCATGAGTGCATGGGAGTGTTTATGGCATCTCAAGAGATTCCATTTGATCGCGAAACGTTATTAAAAATCTTATCAGCAATGGTGTTTTCAAAACCGGTAGCATTGGTGACCATCAGTCAAAAAACCGGCGTCAGGTTAGCGGAAATAATCCGTTACAGTACACAGCTCGAAAAAGACCGTATCATCCGAAGAACAGTCGATAATGGAACCATTTTTTATGTTCTTATCGCTGATAATTATCATCAAATTCTCGATTCTAAATATCCCGCAATAACGGCCGTTTCAAATCAGTCTCTGTCGGCTGTCGCGGCAACACAGCGTTCGTCTTCTCAAATCAATCCGACAAGTCGTGAAATGATCGTCAAGCGTCGTGCAGCAGCAAAGGCTGCCGCTTCCGCCGCAAATAATCCCGTCACTGATCTTTCCGCTCCTCCCATTAAAAAACGTTCTGAAAGTATCTCGGCAGTCGATCTGCTCGCAATTAAACGCTCCTCTGCCGGCAATCCCCGTGTTTACGATCCCGGACGTTCCTCCAAATTCTCTTCGGTTAAATCTTCTTCAACTTATAAGTCGATTACGAGATCTTCGTCCTCACTCCCCTCACTCTCTTCTTTGTCTCAGTCCGATTATCATAAAGCTGTTTTTAACAGCTGTTCTTTTACCAGACTTCCAAAAAGCAATCGTTCTTCTTTCACACAATTGCCTCCCGCTGGTTTCGGATCCGATTTCGAACGTTCTGATGGCAATATAAAACAAAGAACTAATCTCACTCCAAAATCTCAGGGTCCTATCATTCCTTTTAAAACAACCGGACAAACTCAGAGTAAACTTTCCGATGCGGATGTTCGAAAGCAAATTAATATTACATATAAAATTGATACCGCTTTTGATATGCCTATCGTCGCTATCCTTGCTCCCAGACCCACAAATGAACTTTGGACTGCTTTCTCAGCACTCGCTAATATCGGCGGCGGTTTCATCCTCCTCGGTATGAAAAAATATGTGAATGATGATATCATTTCATACTTCATGAAATCGATTTCATCTCCTGAAGATATCATTCGTACACTCCTTCAAAAATTTAATGATAGAGCCATTATCAGCGATTGTCCTAAAGATCCGGGGTTCATTAAAATCCTGGAATTCGGCCGAAAACGCGTCATCGCGATTCAGGTCGATCCCTCTCAACTCGCGAATGCTCCCGTTTATACAAGACTCGACTCTTTTAAGGGCTGTTATACGATGAATAATAATGAAATCGTATTATGCTCCGAAGATGAAATTAAAAATATATGGATCGTTAAAAGATTGGGAAATGAAATTCCTGACTGGTCTCAGTCGGGTGAACTCGTTCCCGTTCAAATGAATGCTCATAATAAAATTAAATTACCTCCTGTCATCGATTACAGCATTATGCCTCTGTCCAGAAAAGAATGTACTTTCGGACAGGAAATTACACCTCCAAAACTTACTTCGAGAAGAACTCAAAAAAATCGCGAAAATTCGCCTGCAGAGCCATATCCCTCTTCTCAGGCCGCTTCCGCAGCCCCTCTGAAAACTTCTCGTATTGATGAAAATACTCAGCAATCCTCTAAATATTCACAACTCGTTGTGACAGCTTGCAGTTCTGCTCAAAAAACTCTCCCTGAAAATGATGAGTTAAATGTCTTCATTAAAGACGGTATTCAGGAACACGTCTCTAAACGTTCCGGTTTTAAGGCTGACGCTTCCACTTCTAATATGCTTGAAACGCTTCTCTTTGCAGAAGATATCTGCATTTCTCCAAATCAACACGAAGCAGATTTTTCACAGCTACAGGGTTCTGCTCCGGTCGTTCCTGATGCACCCGCAATCGAAACAACCGTCACTCAAAACGCAGCTCCTGAACCTGCAGCTATAGAAGAAAAAACACCTGCGTTGCCTCCTCTTCTCGAAGATGCCGACAGAGCCCTTCTCAATGAGATCGCTAAACCCGCTGTTATGCATCCTCGGCTGCCTATCATCCGCGTTTGTGAAATCGCAGCCTCCCTTTGCAGAAATGCACGCCTTCGTCCCATCGAAATCGCTGAAATTCTCAATCGTAAATTCGTTCCCATTTGCGACAAGGTTATGCCCGTTCTTAAAGAACGTAATGATATTCATTGCGTAGATGGATATTATTATATTCAATAATCCTTGTTCGATATTTACATCATTCGTTTAACAAAAAAGGCGTCCTTGAGGCGCCTTTTTCTATATCATTTGGCAGATGACCTTTTCTTAGGGAAGGTCTGATTTTTTATTTTTCTGGGGCTTTGCCCCAGGCCCCACCAAAGGACTGAGTCCTTTGGAATCCTCAATTTTTATAGGTGGTATAAGCCTTTTGACCTGCCTAACCATGATTCCCCGCCGGGGCCCCACCCCAGGCTCTCATCTCTTTCTACCTTAAAACATCGTTTTATTCAGACATTCCTTAGCTGATGATGTCACATTTTGCGTCGATGAGATCCTCACTTTGGTTATCATCTTCCTTGCATTCAATGAATTCACCGCGCTGTTTATCCTCCGTGGGCGGATCGATGATGAAGTAAATCGTGGCCGGCGTCTCAATCTTTGTGGGCGTCTCCTGACCCGGGAATGTGCCCGTTAAATCCCAGTTAAATGTGACCGTCGCTTGCGAACCCGGGGACAGAATCGAGGGGACTTTGACTGCTCCTAGATAGGCTGTATCGCTCGTTCCATTGGCATTTTTTGCATAGAATGAAACCGTGGCACCCGCTTTGACACCAAGTGATCCTTGATTTTCAACACTCGCAATGAGCTGAAGACTGTTTTCGGTACAACGATTTTCGTCGGAAACCAGGCCTTTGGCTACAAGGTTGGGCGCATTGAACATACCACTCGGCTGGACATTCTGACGGAAATTGTTCAGCTTCTCATTTTTCCAGTTCACTTCCGGTTTCGCAGGAACGGTTCCGTCTTCATTGATGTTGGTTACAAAGTAGTTGTGCTGATTCCATATTCGACGTGTACGAACCCATTTGCCATTGGGGTCTTCAAAGGCTCGAACACCATAAATGCTTTTTGGGGCTCCTGAATAGCTCGTGGATGCAACGACAATTTCTGTGCTCCCATCATTATCGACATCAACGATGATCGGATACTCCGTGAGTGTTCCATTGGAGTTTTCTTCTTTATAAATGATGCTCTCATCCGAATAGCCGTCACCGTTGTTATCTGTTGATGAACCAAGCCCTGAATACACTCTGAGATAGTATTCGTCAGCATAGATGACTTCGGCAACCCCGTCGCCTTCAAAGTCGAAAACACTCGAACCCGTCGCTGCACTCGAATAATCGTGAATATTGGCGTCGGCCCAAAGGATGTTCAAACTGTCGCTCTTGTTGCTGTAAACGATGTAATACCACCTTGATGCAAATCCGATATCCGGTCGATGATCGCCGTCAAAGTCCGCAATTACCGGCGCTCCGCCACCGGCTAAACAATTATAGGCTGTCGGTGAGGTCGCACAATTGAGCCCCAACTCGCTTTTGGCTCGTCCCGCATTGATTGGGATGTCGGCTGTTCGCGCCGCTTTGTACGACCATTTGCCGTCTTTTTGATACAGTTTCCATATCTCGATCTTTCCCGGTGCTCGATCCGTATAGTACGTCCTGACGATTTCCGGCTCTAACTCTCCGGTCTCTTCGGCATTGCTCTCGGTTTCAAGCAGATCGGCAACAGCCCAGTATTCACGACTTTTCTTCGAGCCGCCTATCAGTTCATTGCAGTCTAAATCATATACACCGCCTGCAACGAGCTCCTGGATGCCATCCCCATTTAAATCAACAGGAATCGGTCGAAATCCCATGATCTTTTGGCATCGCCAGCTCAGTTCCTTCGTCTCTTTGTTGTATTGAAGAACGCCCTGATTGGATACGACTTCCGCAACACCATCGCCATCGAGATCCGCAATCGATGTGTCGGTCATTCCGCCAATCGCATCCAGTGAATAGCTCACATTGGCCGAGGCTTTGACGACGAGTTTGTAGCCGGTCGGACTGTCTTTATCCGGAACCACGTTGAGCAAATCGACGCGATTGGGCTTCTGCGCAATCGTCGTCGCAACGATTTCGATTTGACCATCCCCGTCGATATCTGCCGCAGAAAGGTTTTCTGCCGGATAATAGATGGTTTCCGAGGATGCAATTTCATGTCCGTCATCGCCGCTGATAACGCGAACAACTCCGGGCAGCGAATAATAATTGCCCTCACCCGCTTTCGGATTACGCGTCGAAAAAATGACGTCCGGAATGTCGTTTTCGTCAACCTTGTCGTCGCCATTGTCATCGGTGACATTGATGGCAATCGGTGTGTCTAATACTTCATTGTAGTCGGGGGCTACCGACGGTTTGCCGTCCGGGAGATCAATCGGCCAGTGCCATTGCAGTTTGGGCTTGAAATCGCCCGGTGATGGCAAAACAACACATGCTTTCGGGTCTTTGTCGATCGTCGTGCACGTTTTGGTTATCTCTTCACAAAATTCATCGTATTCGCAGTCTTTGACGGTTTCACACGGTTTGCCCAGAACTGTACATGTGTTGAAAAGACAGGCCTGTCCCTCTTCACAACAAAGCTCTTCCGATTCTCCGCATCGCGTTCCATTGCACGGAGTTTTACATTTGCCCTCTTCGCAAATTTCACCGTCCTGACAACAGACATCATCACATAAAACATTGTTTCCGCAATCGAGCTGACAGCCGTCTTCTCCACAGGTGAATCCTTCAAAACAGCAAACAGTCATGCTTTCCTGGGCAATGGCACATTTCGTTTCATTCTCTGCGCACGGTTTCATGCAGTGGTTGAACTCGTCGCAGATATACCCCTCTTCACAACATTCATCCCCGCACTGAATCGTTGAGCACTCATCTTTGGGCTTCTGATCGTCGCCCTGCTTGTCGTCGCCCTGCTTGTCGTCACCCTGCTTGTCGTCATCCTGTTTGCCGTCGTCCTGCTTGTCGTCATTCTGTTTGTCGTCATCCTGCCTGGCATCGTCGTTTTGTTGGTGATTATCGGATTGGCAGGCATCGCCGTGGCACTTTTCTGAAGAGTCTTTTGCATCGTCGCCGCAGCTGGTTGTGCCGATTGTGAGCAGCAGAGAGACAGCGGAAATCACAAGCCATTTTGAGTTTTTCATGGGAAGCTCCTTGCTTTGTTTGTATTTATCAGTGATCAAAGTTCACCATTGAATAATCGTTTTTGTGAGGGGGCAAAGCCCCCTGCGCCGCTATTTGCAAAGCAAATACGCGGCTACCCCCTGGTGCGGGGACACCCCGCAACGCCCCGACACTCGCTATATTCAGACTATACTTCTTAATGACTCATCCGCTGTTTCTCAATGATGATTTTGGGCTTTTTGTATCCCATTATTTCTATTTCTTCGTTTTGGGGAGTTAGCCGGAAGGTGATCGTGATTTGTCTGGTTATGATGCGTATTGCCGCATAAATCCATGTGTTTGGAGACATCGGTCATGCCGTGATATGAAGCAATGCGTTTATTTTTGGGGGCAGACGGCTGTTTTGGGCGCCGCCTTTGGCGGCTTTTCAATCACCAAAAAAAGGCGGCGTATCTGCAAAGCAGATAGCCGCCTTAATATGCGCCGTATGCTTTTGGCATAGGCGCATTTCCCAAAAAGAATTAGCGTTCGATACCTGTAAAATAGAGGCAAATGTTTTCGTAATCGGCGATGGCATTGGCTTCTTTCATGAGCAGGAGGCCGGCGAGTCCTGCACTTCCGGTTGCGGAAGGACGAATGTCGGTGTGGGCAAACGCGAGCTCGTTGGCGGTTTTGAGGTGTGCTTCGTCGGCAACGAGAGGAATGCCGCCGGTTCGGAGCATGGTGCAGACGATGGCGTACCAGTCGTAGGTTTCGTCATCGAGAATGCCGTGAGCGATCGAGTGAGGGGCAGATTCCCAAGGCCACATGAAGGCATTTTTATTGGCGGCAGCGAAACGAATAACGGATTGAACGGCGGTTGAATCCCAGGCGGAACGGATGCAGTCGGCCATGATGAGTTTTTGCTGAATGGCGGCTGCGTCGTGAGATGCGGCTCTTTCTTCGACGGAGAGATCGTCTTTGAAGGGGTCGAGTGCGGGGAATTCAAGGCCGCGAAGTCGAGCGTCGATGAGTCTGACGATGCGATCGTAAGCTCTTGCCAGGGGGAATGCACCTCTCGTTTGAAGCGTATGGAAGCGAGGAAGGACGGGAAGGGGATCATGTCTCATGACATCGGCCAGAGCCTGTGCGGAGCTGGATGCGAGTGCACCGCCGCCGACCTGAACGATCATGTGGTGACATGACTGATTTTCGGAGTGCCATTTGTCGAAAATTTCGTAGGCCAGGGTCTGACCGCCTTCGATTGTGAGGCCGTTGTCCGGCCCCTGACACGTGAAGGGAATGGCGCCGTCGCGAACGGCATCGAGGGAGCGGAGATAACACGGGTCACCGAGTTCGCCTTCGCGGCGTTCACAAATATGGAGGCTGGCGCCGAGGGCTTTGAGGCGTTCAACAACCGACTCTTCGGCATCATTTGGAATGAAAACGTCGAGTTTTGCACCGGCGGCTTTGCTCACAACGGCTGCAGCAAGGGCGGCATTGCCGCAGCTGGCAATCGCAAACGGCTGATTGAGCGACGATTTGGAAAGATTGAGAAGAATACCGAACAGGTGACGGGCTTTATGGGAACCCGCAACGTTATGTGTCTCGTTTTTAACAAAGAGTTTCTGCATCGGATTGAGGCCGATGGCTTCGGCGAGTTTGTCTTCGACCGTGAGCGGGGTTTCTTTGAAACCGGTGCCGTCGATGGCGGTGAGTTTGGCGTCAAAATCGGAAACGCGTTCGATGTAATCGATGTCTGTGTGATGGGCATTGAGGGCTCGATGGTAGCCGAGAAGTCGATGACGGTATCGAATAAAGGGATTCTGGGAATCTTCGAGTTTGCTTCGCTGCCAGAGCTGTGTCGTGATCACATGTTTTTTCTGCAGAACGTGATTCACATTAGGCATGCATTCGCGATTGGGACAGGAAAACGTCGTTGCGTCATAGGCATGAACGCGAGTACCGCAACCAACACAGGAAACATAATGATGCTGAGGAATCATGAAAACTCCCTGAAAAAAGAAGGTTAAAAATCCGCCGAAACGGCATGGTCGAGAGCATATCAAAAAAGAAAACAATAGGCAAAGACGGCAAGCGGTCCTGGGTGGGCACAAAAAAGCCCGGCTTTGGGCCGGGCTGAAATGGCGCATCAGTGCGAACAATACATCGGTGTATATGTGCCGGGAATCGGGGTGGTGATGAGTGAACCATACCCGGGGCCGGTTGATATGGCACAATGATTATCGACCCAGGTACCGCAACTGCTTTTGTTTAATATTGAGGACAGAGGAACACCGTCAATCTGTGCTACTGTTGAGTAGTATATGAATTGGGCATTGGTATATGATGTGTTTTGGACATGGTTGTATGTTTCGTCCCAGATAAACATAGGACCTCGCTGATAAAATCCTTTGGCGCCAACCGCGTGTGTATTCGTTGCCGTCATTTTGGCCGCGATATAGTCGCAGATTATGTTGATAGCCAGGTTGGATGAAGCATTGACGGTTCCGACGAGGCCGCCGGCTTCGTTGGCAGAAAGGGTCGAAAGAATGGCATTATTTGTGATATTTCCTGTGGAAACATCCGTCGAAACATAGCCGACAATGCCGCCGGCTGCAGGTCCGGAGAGGGTGTTGAGAACCGTGCATTCGGAGACGGTCGTATTGTTTGCAAATTTGCCCACGATACCACCCACGGGGCTGCCGCAGTTGATGCTTCCCGAGACAAATGATTTGGAAATGGTGGCATTTGAGTCTCCGGAGCCGACGATGCCGCCGCAATAACCCTGGGCTGATATCGAATTGCTGCCGTTTCCCGTATAGGCACAGCTCGTAATGTTTGTTTTCCCTGCATAGCCAACGATGCCGCCGTAATAGCCGACTTGTCCACTGATGGTGGCGGATGAGGAAACTCCTGTTATGTTCGATGAACTGGCATATCCGACGATGGTGCCTGCTGAACAGTCTCCTGATGTTGGTTTGCAGGTGATTTTTCCTGACATTCCGCTGCCTGAAATCGTGTCATTGTCACTGCATCCGATGAGGCCGCCTACCTGGGCGTTGGGGACGGTTGATGTGATGGTGACGATGCCTGAACAGGAATCATAAGTGCTGTTTTCGGACGAACCAACGAGACCGCCGACATTTTGTGATTCCGCGTCTGAGATCGTGAGGTTGTATTTAAGGGATTTGAATAAGGCACCGCTTGCGCCTCCAAATAGACCACACGTTGATCCCGTGCACATTGCGGTTGCTGTTATCGTATTGCCGTTGCCAAAGAATTTGCCAGTGAATGGATTCGACATGGACGAACCTACTGAAGCACCGATGGCGGGAAGTGCGATATTTCGCGTCAGGAAATAGGCTTTTTGGGTATTATTCGCTGGCCAGTTGGTTTTATTATTGATGGCATCCCTGAATGACACATAGTCCGAGACGCTTGTAATGCAGGCAGCTTTAATGTTTGAACCGTTGTAGGTGGTCGTCGTATAGCCATCTTTGCATTGACAGGTTTTATTGATGCACTGCTCCGGTGAATAACATTTGTTGCCGTGAGAACCGCAGTTCGTGGCATCATCCGGTTCGCAGGTGTTGTTATAGGCGTGGTAGCCGTTGTTGCAGGTGTAAACACAGGTGCCGTTTGAACAGGCTGCTGTGGCATTTGTGCGTTGGCATTTGTTGCCGTGAGAACCGCAATTGTTGGACGTGTTTTGCTCACAGGTTGGGCCTGCTGTGGTGGTATAGAGGTGGAAATCACCCGTGCAGCTGCTGGCTTTGCATACGCCATTGTCACATGTTCCAGAGCCCCAGCCCAGGATGACGGAGGCACAGGCTCGATCGTGTTCGCCGCAGTTGCCAGTGGAATCGGGTTCACAAGAATTTCCATAGAGATGGTAGCCATCTTCACACTGCTGGATCGTGCAGGAGCCTGTCGAAGAATTGCAGGTTCCTGTCTTGGCATGGCTGACCGGATTGTTGTTGCAGCTCACACATGAACCGCCGCAATGGGCATCCGTGTTGGAGCATGAACCACTGATAAAACACACGTTGTCATCACAACCGGATCGTATGCACGAACCATTGTTGCAGGAATAGTGCGTCTGGCAGGCCTGACATGCGCCGCCTGTGGTGCCACATGTCGATTGATTGGTGCGGCCGTCAACGCATTTGGTGCCGCTCAGGCAGTAATTGGTTTGACAGCTCGTGGCAACGCACTTCGCATTTTCACATTTGCCGTTTTTCCAGCCGCCGACTTCGCAGTTGTTGTCCAGCGAGCCACAGGCTTTGGTCGAGTCTTTTTCACACTGGGTGCCGTTTTTATGGTAGCCTGGTTCACATTCTGTTGCGGCGCATTTGCCTGTATTTGTGCAATAACCGTTTGTCGCATGATTGTAGGTTTTGCAGTTTAGAGCGTTACTTGAGTCGACCGGAGCACATGAGGTTTCGGTGTTGGCAACGCATTTTCCTTCGTTCAGATGGAAACCGCTCTTGCATTTCGAGGAAATACAGGTGCCCGCATTGCACGTGCCCTGTGCGGCATTGTCGGAGTCATTGCAGTTCTTGCAGGCCGTACCGCACTGTGCCGTCGTGTTGACACAGGTTCCGCTCGAAAGGCATTGGTTGCCAGAACACGTCGATTTGAGACATTTCTGGTTTGAACAGTATTCATCACCCGCACACTTTTTGCCGCAGCCGCCGCAGTTCATCGAATCCGTATCGAAGTTGGCTGTGAGAAGACAATTCGGTGCCGTGTCGGTTCCGCAATTCGTATATTTATCATTGCATTTATAGATGCAATTGCCGTTTGAACATGCGTTCGATGTCGCATTGGGCTGATTCTTTTTGGCACAGGCTACGTTGCAGGCACCGCAGTTCATCGCATCACTGGCATGGACGTTAATACACTGGGCTTCTCCAGCAATTTCACACAGGGTATCGTTGGCATTTTTGCACGAAGTCTGAATGCATCGGCCGTCTTTACACGATTGATAACTGTCGCACTGTGCGAAATTTGTACACGTCGGATCGGCGCCGCAATAATCATGATTCGTGTCGGGATTGGCACAGGTTACGACGTTGTTGTCGGAAACGCATCGATATTCACCGGCATTGCAGTTGTCTTTGCATTGTCCTTCCGAACAGACCTGACCGGGTTCACAGGCGATGGCCTGAGGGCCGCATGCCGCTGTCGTGTCCAGAACACAGGTTCCGTTGTCGAGATGATAGCCGACGACACATTCCGACGGTACACAGCCGGTGGCTTCACACGTTCCCGATTTCCAGCCCGTAACAAGATTGCAGTCATAGCCGTGCGAGAGGCAGTTCTCCAGTGTGTCGTCTTCACAGATATTGGCATAAAGATGCTGTTTGGGATTGCTGCACGAGGTTCTGGGCGTGCATTTGCCATCCTCGATTTCATAAATGTCTTCGCATTCGGTGGCAACGCAGTTGCCCTCGGTGCACGTTCCATTGACCCAGCCAATATTTTCCGAACATGATTTCCCGTGCGAACCGCAATTCTCCGGGGTATCGTTTTCACAATCGCCGTCAAAATAGTGTTTTCCAGCATCGCATTCAGTGATTGCAACACACTGGCCGTCTTTTATCGTGTATCCCGATGAACACTCTGAAACGACGCATTCGCCGTTGAAGCAGTCGCCATTGACCCAGCCGGACTTTTTGGCGCAGACCTGGCCGTGCGAACCGCAGTTATCAAGACTGTCATCTTCACAGTCTCCCGCAAAGTAATGCTTTCCATAAGAACAATTGATGATCGCGTCGCATCGACCATTTTTAAGTGTGTAACCTTCTTCGCAATCCATGGCGACACATTCGCTGTTGATGCACTCGCCGGCCTTCCAGCCGTCCTGACGGGTGCAGTCGGTGTTGTGTGAACCGCAGTGTTCGGGTGTGTCGGGTTCACAGATGCCCTCATAATAGTGCGTGTTTTCATCTTCGCATTTGGTCATGGCCTTGCACTTGCCGCCATCAAGGGTATAGCCTTGGGTGCAGTCGCTTGCGACACATTTGCCGACTTCACAGGTGCCTTTGTTCCAGCCGACTTCTGAAGAACATGCATTGCCGTGCGAACCGCAGTTGTCGAGATCGTCGTCTTCGCACTGGCTTTTGTAAACGTGTTTGCCTTTTTCACATGCGATGGTGGCGCAATAATAAAGGCCGTCGTCATCCGTCGCGCAGACCGGATATTCGATTGGGCAGACACCTCGCATAAAATTGTCTGAAAAATCGCCGAAACTACAGTCTTCAGCGGTGCATCCCGGAACAAGAATATAACTCAGAACGCCTTCTTCGCCTTTTGGGGGACAGGTTTTGCCCTGTTCTCTGACTTCATCAAGGGTGCATCCCGTGACAAGCAGCATTGCGGCGCATATTAAAATGTATTTTTTCATATTTCCTCCGTGATCGCGTTTTATTTACACAAATAAGGCAGCACCTCATTCTATCATTATCGGCATCGTTTAATGACTTTTTTATGTGTGAGGCAGTATTGGGTTTTCATGGAACCTCTGAACAAAACGATAATTTGAGGCAGAAAATGATGAAAGCCGGGGATCCCTTCTCTAAGGAACCTCTGAATAAAACACAATTTACACAATTTTAGTTACTACTCAGTCGGGGCTCTGCCCCGAACCCCGCTTAAGGGCTGAGCCCTTAAGAATCCGCAATATTTTAGGTTGGTATTAGCTTTTAGGGCTGCTTAACCATTATTACCCCGCCGGGGCCCCACCGCCCGGCTCTCATCATTTTCTGCCTTATAATTGCGATGTAATTCTATTTTCGCCAATTTCAGCTCATTTCAATAGATATATGAATTACCCCCTGCCTGAGTTGTAACCAATTTTAAGGTAACAAATGTGGAAAGCTGGGGGGGGGCCGAGAAGGCAGGCGTCCGGTGGACGGCTGGCATCGCAGAGCCCAGTGAGCAAATGAAATGAACGAGTTGGAGAGCCGACAGGCTCGGGAAACGAAGTGCATTTCATATTGCGAACTGAGGAGGGCCCCGGCGG
>JAZRVP010000204.1:0-7945 GCA_045599245.1 Myxococcota bacterium | reverse complement strand
GCAATATGAAATGCACTTCGTTTCCCGAGCCTGTCGGCTCTCCAACTCGTTCATTTCATTTGCTCACTGGGCTCTGTGGTTTTCGCCATTCACTGGATGGCGAAAATCCTCGGCCCCCCCACCAAAGGACTGAGTCCTTTGGAAGCCTCAATTTTCTTAGATAGTATAAGCTTTTTGGGCTGCCTATCCCTTGTTCCTCGCTGGGACCCCACCGCCCGGTTCTCATCTTTTTCTGTCTAAAAATTGCGAAATACTCTATCATATTCAGTAGATATGTGAATTACCTTGGCTGAATAGTAACGTCACGGCGCTGTTTGTGGTACTATGGAATTGTCAGTTCGCTTGGATTGTGAAATGATTATTTTGAGTATTCCTAAATGAAAGACATAAATAAGAGGGTAAACGCATGATGAGGTATTGGATTAAACAAATTTGTACAGTTTCTGTTGCTATTTTGGGAACAGTCCTTTCTTCGTGTTCCGGTGATGTTGTCGTTTCCAGTGCTGATGAATTTGATGAAAGTGTGGATGAAACGAGACAAACGGCACACACGGATGAACCGGAAGATGTCGAACCGGAAGTCCAGGATAATGAGAGAGAGCGCGAGTCAGGGACAACGACTGATCAGGAAACACCCGTAATTTCAGGTGATGACGACGAAAATAAGACGTCGAATGAAGACGAGAATACGGACAAACCGGATAACCCAGAAACGCCGGATAACCCAGACAATCCCGATACGCCAGACAATCCCGATACGCCAGACAATCCCGATATGCCAGACAATCCCGATACGCCAGACAATCCCGATAACCCGGATACGCCGGACAATCCCGATACGCCAGACAATCCCGATACGCCAGACAATCCCGATACGCCAGACAATCCCGATAATCCGGATACGCCGGATACCCCAGACACGCCGGATGTCGGGGAATGTGCGACGCAAGCAGAGGGTGAGGCGTGTTCAGGTGAAGCCCACGCCTGTGGACAATGGGTTTGCAGGAACAAGACTTGTACACTTGTACCAAAAAGTCAGGGAACTGTTTGTCGTTCCTCGGCAGGAGTGTGCGATGTTCAAGAAGTTTGTGATGGTGCAGTGGTGGATTGTCCGAAAGATGCTTTTGCATCTTCAACGACGGATTGCCGTTCAGCCCAAAATAGTTGTGATGAGCCGGAAAAGTGCGATGGGAAGAGTGCCGCCTGCCCTGCAATAAAAATAACGAATAAATGCAGCTGCCCGGCTGCAAATAAGAAGAACAGCAGCTATGGATTGAGTGAAGGGGCCGGTGTTACGGCGTTTAAAAGCAAGACGGATTATGCTGGATTTTATCTCAAAGATGCGAATACATGGCAGAGCAATGCTACGGCAATCGATAATCTTGGAAGCACGGTTTCGGCGACAGAATTAGACTTTAATAGAACGATGTCGACGTTTTCTGCATCATATACTGGGTTTAAGAAGGGGTATCATTGGACTAGCGGTGATTTATCGGTGAAATATTGGGTTCCGCAGGGACTGGCAGGTGGGTCAAAAGATGGAATCGATATCAAAGTGGTTGGCTGGCATTATGTCGTCGATGCAGGAGACGATTCGGTTGCAGTGGATCAGAGTGATAAAAATAAAGGCGTCAGAGTATCCTTTATCAATACGAGTGATACAGCGAATGTTACCTATCGGCATGTGCTGTTGGCACAGCTCAATGATGCGGATTCGAAACTGAGTCCTGTGAAAAATCATGCGGGTGGTTTGGCCTGGGCTTGGCCATATCTCTATGAAGCAGACACGAACAAGGGGATTCTTGTATTTGATATGACGAGAATATTGAAAGCCGATACATCAGCCGAATGCAATACACGAGTTGGTATGTATAAAGGGAAGCTGTGTGCCTATGGATATGCCTATGTATTGCCGCAGATCAGTGCATATTTAATAAGTAGTCCATCCGGTACGGACTGTAAATTGAAATATTCATATTTATCACTGGAGCGTCCAAGCAGTGGAAATGCATTAATTGCGGGAGAATATTATTCTCATAGCGGTAATGAAGACAGCTGTATGTATTCAAGGCTTGTTCGATATCCGGTTGAAAACGGCGGAAAACTCAAGACGACAAATGGATATGCAGAGCCGACGGGAGGCTGGTACACGGGAACGTGTAATATACAGGGGGCGACAACATATAATGATACATTTCTTTTAACATCTACGAGAAATTATGGAAAAGTTTATAGCAGTAAGGCCAATGCATCGAAAGCTAATGCCTACTCAATGAAAAATATGCCTGAAGGAATATATGTAACGACCAAGGGCAATGCCTGGATATCGACGGAAGGACCGAGCGGAACGGCGACGCTTTCTAGGGCGGTGTATTATGTTGATGCGACTAAACTGGCTCCATGACGTAAAGCATTTGGAAAACTCATAGTTTTTGAATTTATAGATTATTTGCAAAAATGATAAATTAATCCGATTGTGATGATAATTTGAATGAAGAGAATAGCTGGAATACCGTATTTAAATTGTGGATGTTGAGTTTTATGTCTGAAGATTTGCATACCGAGGAATGCGCCAATGGAGCCGCCGATGGCGGCGATTCCGATGAGTAGCTTTTCCGGGGTACGCCATTTTTTGGTTTTTGCTTTGTGTTTATCAGCGCCATACATAATGAAAGCGATGATGTTGATAATAGCGAGATAGATAAGAACGCAGAGTAAAAGCAAGACGAATCCTTTGAGTGAATTGAGGATGGGGGCCGACGTACGGCAACTTATGGTCAGGATAGCACGTTGGTGTGCACCCGTCCCCCCAAAAAAAGCCGGGCGTATTGGCGAAGCCGATAGTCCCGGCTATTAAGCACCGTATTTTGCGCAAGCGAAATAGGTGCGTTTCCCCAAAAATATATAGTAAAATAATATTTATCTTATTTAGCTGGTATAAGCCTTTGGAGCTGCCTAAACCTTGTTCCTCGCCGGGGCCCCACTGGCCGGCGCTCATCATTTTCTGCCTAATAATTGCGAATAATCCGTCTTTTGCCAATTGTGGCCCATATTTCAGAAGATTTGTGCATTAATCCTGGCTGAGACGTTATGGTAAAAGTAGAAAACAAACAAGAAGGGTTGCTATTTGAACGCATTTGTGTGAAAATTATTAGAGCATCAGCCTAAACTCACAACAGAAATTATGAGGTATAAGATGAAACAGTGGGCAAAATTTGTGGCCATTCTGGCATTGGGATGTGCGCTCCCGGCGTGTGAAAGTGATGTTGTCGATCCTGTGATTGATGATGGATATGTTGAGGATGACGACGACAAGAAGATGGATCCGGAGAAGGATAAGGATGACAAAGATAAGGATTCGGACGTGACCTCGGAGGAGTGCGAGGATGCGGATAACGGGGCGCCGTGTACAGGTGAAGCGAAATCGTGCGGTAAATGGCTTTGTATGAACAAGGCCTGTATTTTGGTGCCAAAAGACAGCGGTTCCGTATGTCGTGCGGCAGCAGGAGAGTGTGATGTCGATGAGGTCTGCGATGGCACATCGACGGATTGCCCGGAAGATAAGTTAAAATCGGCGTCCGATGTATGCCGGGAAGCGGTCGATGATTGTGACGAAGCGGAGTATTGTGACGGGACAACGGCGGCTTGTCCGGCGGATGTGAAAGATACGACGTCGGCGGAATGCCAGGAGCCGAAAATCGTCGAAGATTGTACGTCGATTGCGGATAATACGCCATGTGTCGGTGACGCAACTGCGTGCGGAGAATGGGTTTGTAAGAATGATGAGTGTACTTTGCAGCCGGTTGAAGCCGGAAAAGTATGCCGGGAAGCTGTTGATGCATGCGACATAGAAGATGTTTGTGACGGGACGACGACGGATTGTCCGGTGGACCTGAGAGATACGACGTCAACTGCATGTATGGTTGCGGTTGAGGATTGTACGGGCATTGCGGATGATGCGCCATGTGTTGGCGATGAAATCGCATGTGGAAAGTGGGTTTGTCGCAGCGAATCATGCACGTTAATTCCGAAAGGGAGCGGTATTGTTTGCCGCGATGTGGCGGGGGATTGTGACGTTGCAGAGTATTGTGACGGGGAATCGGCGGAGTGCCCGGCGGATGGTTATAAGGCATCTGGTGAGGTTTGTCGTGCGGCTGCCGATTCATGTGATATTGTCGAAGTATGCGATGGTGCGTCAGCGGCATGCCCGGCGGATGTGAAAGACACGACGTCAGAGGGGTGTGAACCGCCTGTGAATGAATGCGCCGGAATGGCGGATGGAACCTCCTGTTCTGGTGAAGAGAAGTCGTGCGGGAGCTGGGTCTGCATAAGCGAGGCTTGCACATTGATGCCGAAGGCGATGGGCGTTGTATGTCGTGATGCGGTCGGTTTGTGTGATCAGGCTGAGATTTGTGACGGCGTGTCTGCGGATTGTCCTGCGGATGTTTTAAAATCTGCAACGGAAGTATGTCGTCCGAAGGCGGGCACCTGTGATGTTGAAGAGATGTGTGACGGCGTATCATCAGATTGTCCGGCGGATGCCAAAGATACGACGTCAGATGGTTGCCGTCCTGTGACAGGGGAGTGTGCATTAAGAGCAGATGGAACGCCGTGTTCAGGCGGTGATACGGCCTGTGGCAGCAGAGTGTGCGTGAACAAAGAGTGTGTTCTTTCGCCTAAAATGGCTGGAACCGTGTGTCGAGATGCCAACGGTGTATGTGATGTTGCCGAGGTTTGTGATGGCGCGTCAACGGAATGTCCTGCCGATACATTTAAGTCATCGGGGCAGGAATGTCGTCCGGTGGCCGGTGATTGTGACGTGGCGGAGTATTGCACGGGTTCGTCCAAGGACTGTCCTGCCGATACGTTTAAACCCGCGTCGATAGCATGCCGCGCATCGGGCGGAGTATGTGATGTTGCGGAATATTGCACGGGTTCGTCCAAGGATTGTCCTTCCGACAGGTTTGAGTCAACGTCGAAAGTGTGCCGTGCATCGGCTGGTGATTGTGATGAAGCAGAGCGTTGCACGGGGGCGTCGGCGACGTGTCCGTCGGATACATACAAGTCTTCCGGATCACAATGTTATGCCTCACAATATGTGTGCGATTCGGCGGATTATTGCGATGGACGGAGCAAGACATGCAGCATTAAACTGACGAACAGCTGCTCATGTCCGGCGGCAAATAAGGTCGCATCCGGTTATGGATTGACCGAGGGTTCCGGCGTTACGCCATTTAGAAACGGTGCCAGTGATTACAGAGGATTTTTCCTCAAAGATGATAACACCTGGACAACGAATGAGGCATTTATCAAAAGTTTAGGTTCAGTCATTTCGGTTGAGAATTTAAACTTTGATCAGGCGATGCAGCAGGTGCAAAAGACTGACGCATTCTATACAGATATTTCAAAGTATCAGGGATTCAAGAGAGCATATCGCTGGAATTCCACTGATGAGACTGTGAAATACTGGGGGCCGCAGGGGATTTCCAGTGGAACAAGAGGTGATCGGGAATTCAAAGCTGTTGCCTGGCATTATGTTACGGATGATGCAGGTAGTGATCCGTCACCGGCAGCTGATCAGAGCGATAAGAATAAGGGAATTCGCGTTTCCTTTATCGAGACAAGTACATTGTCCAGTGTGAAATACACGCATGCCTTGTTGGCGGATATCAGCAGTGGAAAGCTGGTTCCGATCAAGAATAATGCGGGCGGGGTTGCCTGGTCATGGCCATATCTCTATGTCGCCAGTACGAGCAAGGGACTTCGCGTGTTTGATATGAGGACAATTTTGAAAGCGGATACATCCAAGGACTGCCAAACGCGCATTGGTACGTACAACGGAAAACTTTGTGCGTATGGACTTCCCTATATCCTTCCGCAGATCAGTGCCTATTCGCAGCCTGGAGCAACAGGGACGAACTGTGATTTAAAATTCTCCTACATTTCCATTGAGCGACGTTCGGGAACCAATAACTCGATACTTGCAGGCGAATATTTCGCGAACAGCGGTAATGAGAGCACGTGCATGTATTCGAGACTGATTCGTTATCCGATGAAGAACAGCGGCGGCAAACTGGCGACGAATTCCTATAACATTGTTGAACCGGAAGGTGGGTGGTTTACCGGTACATGCAACATTCAGGGAGCGACGAGCAATAACGACACGTTCCTTCTTAGTTCGACGAGAAAATATGGGGCGCTGTACGCCAGCAAGGCCGGTCAGGCAACGGCAAAGACTTACGACATAAAGAGCATGCCGCAAGGGATTCATGTGACGGCAAAAGACAATGCCTGGCTAGTGGCTACAGGCCGTAACAGTGTTCCTCGCCTTGTATATTATCTCGATGTAAACACATTGACTCCCTAAGGAACCTCTGAATAATTGTTAATTGCTTGTTTTTTCCGGGGCTCTGCCCCGGACTTTGCTTAAAGGCTGAGGCCTTTAGAATCCGCAATATTTTAGGTTAGTATAAGCTTTGGGGGTTGTCTAACCATGCTTCCTCGCCGGGGCTCCATCCCGGCTTTCCTCATTTATTACCTGAATATTGTGTTTTGTTCAGAGGTGCCCTAAAATAGACATTGAAGTGATTTATAAGAAAAGGCACCTGATTGGGTGCCTTTTTTATGAAGAAAGATTTACTAATATATGATTTGGTCAAATTATAGTCAGCATATTTCATGAATATTCATGGCTGATTTAAAACTATGAAGTGATGGTTTGTTATGAGAAAGCCATGCGGCAAAGAGGATAGTCCGAAAGTGTCGTGATAAAGATGGCAAAATTGACAAATGTTAGAAAAATCAATGGGGTGTGACTGGAATACTGATTCGTGATAGGCAATGTATGATGTAAAAATGTGTGAAAATGAATGGTGTCAATTTGATATAAAACGTGAAATAAATTTCGATATGATTTAAGTAGCATTAAGGCGTCTTCGCAAGGAGACATGAAACAGGAGAAAGAGATGGAATATCAATTTTATGGATGGGAAACAGCCGATGTGGCGCCAGTGGACAGGGCATTTACAGGGGTAAGGAATCCGCGTGAATTATATGATTTATTGTCAGAGGTTTGGTGTGCACAGACGTGTGCACCGAGACTTCGCGAGCAGTGGACAAAAGAGAATAAAACATTGGGTCAGTGTTCGATAACGGCGTTCCTGGTGCAGGATATTTTTGGCGGGAAAGTGTATGGTATTCCACTCTCGAACGGGAATTTTCACTGTTATAATGTAGTCGATGGACGAACATTTGATCTGACGAGTGAACAGTTTGGAAACGAAAAGTTAGATTATTCGGAACATAATCCGGAGCAGAGTCGAGAAGTGCATTTTTCCAAAGCAGAGAAATATGAGCGATATCAATATTTAAAGGAGAATATTTACAGTGTGGTTGCCGTCACATCCAGGTAGGGGCCTTGCTATCGGCCTTTGGCCGATACGCAAGGCTTTGGCTTTGAGCCGCAGAATTTTGCGGCTCTACTGGTCGGCCTATCGCCATCGGCGATACGGCCTTTGGATGCGTTGCACGCAATGCACCTGCGTTGGATTGTGGCCTTGCTATCGGCTGTCAGCCGATACGCAAGGCGTTTGGCTTTGAGCCGCAAAATTTTGCGGCTGTTCGGCCTATCGCCTTCGGCGATACGGCCTTTGGCGGCCGCTATTCGCGTTGCGAATACGCAGCCGCCTTTTTTTTGAAAAAAAACTTGCACACATTATCCGATGCGCGTATAAGCCCCGCTCGTTCGACGGGTTCCCAAAAGAACCGGTTGATATTTGAAAACAGAAAAGAAGAAAGCGATAGAGAAAAACAAGGAAATATATTTATAGCGACGTGGCATACTACGTCGGTACGTAGATATATTCAAATGTCATCAAGTGTCTATTAAATAGCAATCGCACTCCGAAGGAGTGGGATGGAAATTAAGCTATAAAGGGCACACGGT
>JAZRVP010000203.1:0-8308 GCA_045599245.1 Myxococcota bacterium | reverse complement strand
ATTGGCTTCGAACTTCAGGTGTAATGCATTTGGCTGGCATTATTTTTCCACTAAAAGACAATCAGCTTGCTCAAATGAGCAAGCTGGAGAAATAATAGCAGAACACGTGTCGATGCTGTGAATAATTTCACAGTCTCCGTGCTACGGCGCATTAAGGCGCAGTGCGCCCGCGAGGCGTATTGACGGCCTTTGGCCGTCAATAGCCGAGCGCAAAAGGGCGTATTTCATCCACGTAGCGGCGTTGTGTACAACGCCGCATCGCGGATGAAATAGCCCGACTCATGTAGCGACGTTGTGTACAACGTCGCTACATTGCGCGCCGTATCGCAGATAGGCGCGCCCATCCCATGCAACGTGGCGAAATTATTGAGGATTCACGATGAGAAATTTTGATTATCAAAAATTAGTGAATGTTTGCTGGGATAGTGAAGTTGTTGGGCTTGTTGCTCAGATTCATGAGTTTAAGGGGCGGCAGGCTCTTTATTTAAAGCAAAATCCTGTTGAACTCGATAAACTGATCGAAATCGCTAAACGTCAAAGTACGGAATCGTCGAATGAAATTGAGGGCATTCGTACGACAAATACTCGGTAAAAGCAGTTATGCGAAGATAAAACGACACCAAAAAACCGCGCAGAGCAGGAAATTGCGGGATATCGTGACGTATTGAATCTCATTCATGAAAGTTTTGAATATATACCAATTCAGGTCAATTATATCTTACAGTTTCACAAAATTCTCATGGCACATACGAATTTAAGTATGGGTGGCGAGTTTAAGAATGTACAGAATTATATTGATGGAACGGATGAAAATGGTCGACGTTTTATATTATTTACGCCGCCGGCTCCTTATGAAACTGCTGGTGCGATGCAGCAATTGTGTGAAACGATGAACCTCGTGATCGGCAATCACCTCGTTGAACCGTTGCTTGTCATTCCCGTGTTTATTCATGATTTCTTGTGTATTCACCCATTTTGTGATGGCAATGGGCGCATGAGCCGTTTATTAACGACATTACTGCTTTATCAATCGGGATATGTTGTCGGAAGATATATTTCATTGGAAAGCAAGATTGCCAAAACAAAAGCGAGTTATTATGAAGCGTTATCACAAAGCCAAATCGGATGGATGGAAGAAAAAGAGGATGTACTGCCATTCATCAAATACCTGTTAGGAACGATATTGGCGGCCTATCGAGAGTTTGAAGACAGAATGGAACTTGTTACGCCAAAACGCGCTTCGATAGAAATTGTAGCGGATGCCGTGAAACTAAAAATTGGTAAATTCACCAAAAGCGAAGTCATGGAGCTTTGTCCGAGTATCTGTCGGGCATCTGTGGAGAATGCGCTGAGCGCGCTCGTGGAACAGGGAAAAATCAGTCGCGAAGGCGTTGGGCGCGGCGTGTATTATGTAAGAATGGATTAGGGCGCCGCCTATTGCCTGCGGCAATACGGCGGACGCGCGGCCGGTTTGGCAAAAAATTTGGCCATTGACTGGTCATGCATTTTTTACAGCCAATGCCTGGGCGATCATTGCTTTGTCTTCATCGGAAAGAGCGAGATTTTTAGCGCATGTTTCGAAATCCCATCCAACATTCTCCATGAGAGATTTCACGTTTCGGATTTTTTCTTCTCTCATTTCCCCCATTTTTTTTGTCATTTCTCCCATTTCTTCTCTGGCTTCCCCCTGTGCTTCATCCCAAAGTGCCTGTAATGCAGCGTTCATATTTCCTCTCTCCTTATGTTCGATTTCTGAATCCTTTAACTGCCTGAATTTACCAGCCATTGACTGGTCATGCATTTTATCAGGACTGCTAGCAAACAGATCCTGAATCAAAAGACCAATGGGATCATTCCCTTGGTACATCCCGTTTACATAGATGAAGTGAACACCGTCGTCAAAGAATTTCCCTGTTTCGCGAATGATGTGATCGATGTGGTACAGCGGATGTTTCCGCCCAAGCTCGCCCTGTTCGAAGATGTTCTTCTCCATCACCATGATGACATGAACATCAGGCAGTTTATCGACTTTTTCGCCTTTTTTCAGCGCATTCGCATCCAGCAGGCTCTGATTATACCGCAGTCTTTTTGGGAACGCACCATATCGTTCTCGCTGAAATTCGATGTTGTGTACCCCGCCCTGTGCATCCTCGGCATAAATGTCAAGCCGGACGGCCCGGCCTTTCAGATTCGCAATCTTGTACTGCGTCTTGACACTTTTAACGATCAAATCATCGCGTTCCAGAATGATATTGATCATCTTTTGCACGTTTTCACAGTCGCCATCGAAAAATACGGTCATCATGATGTCATCAATCAGCCGCAAATCAGCCCAAATGGCCTGACAAAACTCTTTTGTAAATCGCTTTTTCTTTCTTTTCATCGCACATGCCCTCCATGGTTCGAGCTCGCATTCTATCGCTCGCTAAAGTCAGCGAGTCAAAAGAAAAATGTGCGCAAAGCGAGGTGTGGCGAGGATTTGAAACGCCCAACTGACTTTTGCATTGGAGGGGCTCGCCTTGAGCCGCAAAAATTTGCGGCCCTACGGCTCGCATGGGGCGCGCCTATTGCTGTCGGCAATACGGCGCCGCCCCGAGGCTATTCGCGTGCCGCGAATACGCCTCGGGAATAATTTTATGTTTAAACAGATTAATTCTTCGCGCAAAGTGCTTCAAAATCCGATTCGCTCATTCCGGCACACTGAGCGGCGATTTGCAATGACATGACGCCTTTTTTAAAGGTTGCGATGATGGATTGAAGCAATTCAGCACGTCCTTCTTCTCTTCCCTCGGTGCGTCCCTTTGCAATTCCTTCGGCACGTCCTTCGGCACGCCCTTCTGCCCGTCCTTCAGCTCTGGCTGTCGCGAGGAATGTTGCTTCATCGTGCAAACGTTTTTCGCGCATACGAGCGGCTTCACGCATTCTGTCGTCACCACTCATGACACGAAGAACGTTGGATGCTTTATTCATGATTTGATCGGTTTCAAACATCGATAAATCCTCCTGAGTTTTGACATTAAAGAACTTGAGCCATAGCGCCATAGAAGCGGATAGCTTCTCATCTTCGCTTTTACCAACTTTTCGCAGCTCAAAAAAGTGTAATACCATCTTATCAGAGAAAATTTTCTGCGTTCCCTGAATCATGGGCACAACCACGGTATGTGCTTCATTGCGATCTTCAAAGAGAATAAAATCCACGAGATGAATCGAAATGGCCTGTTTAAGGCTGAAATACTCTTCACCGGTTTTGAGATCCGACGTAAAGAGCTTTGCCCAGTAAAAAAGCGAGCGGTCGACATAGCCAAGCATCTTTTTGACCTGAATTTCGATGTCGATTTGGCGAGTCGCCAGGGATAAACGCAAATCCAAGCGACTGAATTTCGCATCGGCTTCGTCTGGTGGCATTTCCGGGTTGGTCAGCTCGATTCCCGTAATTTCGTGCATCGGAATTGACAGCATGGATGCGACGAAATGCTGAAGCAGGTCCAGGTTTTCCGTAAAAATCTTTTTGAAAACGATGTCTAGTTTTGGGGAGAGCAGTTCGTCCATGATTTACCTCCTTTGCCTTCAACAAGATAACACATGCCAAGCTTATGATAGCACATCGTTTGGAAAAATCCGAGGTATTGCAACGATGATGGATGGACGATTTGCTCGTGGAGGTTTGTTGGTTGGCGCCGCCTATTGCCTGCGGCAATACGGCGGACGTGCGGCGGCTTCTTTCTCGGTCGCACACTTGCCGAATGAAATGCCAAAGTCGAGGGGAGCATCTTATTTCCATGAAGTAGTATTTTTCCATTGATTACTGTGTGACACTCAAGCGCGATATGAATGAGGACTTATAGTATCTATTGAATTATATTGGATCGAACAGATGATTGAGCGAATTCTGAAAGGCTTCACTGTGTTCGGAAAAGTGGTGATTTGCACCTTGAATGCGAATTAAATTGACGTTTTCATATGTTTCGAGCAAGCCAATATACGGAAATGACGGATCAAGTGAACCATATAGACATGTAAAATTGCAATTTGCGTTTGCAATGCCTTTCAGCGAGCGTCCAGTATTGATCATCAAAGGCGCATTGATCACAAGTACTTTTTTGATATCGATATATCGCCAGGCGTGCTGCAAAAACATGAGTCCGCCCTTCGAGACGCCCATGCCAAGAACTTGTGTTTTGCACTGATCAAAAAGATTATGAATGAACGCCATATCATAATCCAAAGAATGTTTTTCCAAAATGCCATCAGGATTGGATGCAACAAGCACAGAACAGCCATAGCGATGATTCGCATCAATTGCCATCGCTATGTACTTATTGTTGTATCCTTGTATCGTTCCTCCAGCGCCGACTTTAATATATAACAGCGTTCTATTCCCTTGAATCAGGCCATATTGAATGCCGTTTGATGAGTCTAGTCTGTCAAACCCAATGCATTCTGGAGTCATAATAATCTGTTAGGTAATAAGAAAAATCAAATTAGCCTTCTTGAAGAAAGTTGATACCAGCTAGTTTGCCATCTTTGAAGGGATTTTCTTCTCTTGTAAAAGAAATATTTCTTGGATGAACAGTCTGAAGTTTGTTTACTTCGATTTCCTTGAATCTGTTTTGGGCTGCCTTCCCCCATAAACACCATGTGACATTTTTATTCTGTTTTTGAATGTATTCGATTAAGTCTTTCATAAAAGAATCCCATTTATCCATGTGTGAACCAGGGGCTTCTGGCTTGACTGTTAACGCTGCATTTAGCCACATGACACCATTATCAATAGTGAATTTAAACCAGTCATGAATATTGTTTTTTATGTAAAATGTCTTACCAATTTCAGAACGGATTATTTTTAGTGGTTTTTCTTGATGTTTACTATTATAAAGAGCTTTTAATATATTTTGTAATGATTTATTTTCGGTAGGGGTTGTCCATTCGTCAATATTTTGAAGTTCAAAAGCTCGTCCGGTGGCATCCGGAATTCCATTGGTATTTGTGCAATATGGATCCATGCCGACAATAACGCATCTAACTTTTTTAACATCGCACTCCATAAAACGGAGCACGTTTCCCGCTGATGGATAGAATGGTTTTATCTCTCCATTTTCTTTCAAAATGTTATTGAGTTTTTTGCTATGCTCCTTTGCGAAGTCTGACCAACTTTCGTGAATTATCCAACCAACAGGAGTAAAAAATTCAATTCCGTAATTATTCAGACAAGAACACATAAATTACCTCCATAAATAATCTCTTGTTTATTGCAAACCTGTAAGTCACAAGATACAAGTCTGCAATAGTATTCTATCACAGTAGTGAGTTTGATGGTGAGCAAAATTTTGCGTCTCTACGTTGCCGACCGAAAATAGCCGAGCGCAAAAGGGCGTATTCCCTCGTAGAGTTGGAGACGCAAAATTTTGCGTCTCCAACGAGGGAATAGCCCGACCCATGTAGCGACGTTGTGTACAACGTCGCTACATTGCTCCAACGAGGGAATAGCCCGACCCATGTAGCGGCGTTGTGTACAACGCCGCTACATTGCGCGCCGTATCGCCGATAGGCGCGCCCCAAAAAAATCCCGAAAATATCCAAAAAATATGGGGTTAAAATTCGCATCAAAATTGCGTAAATTAGTACGGTTTTTTTGCGGCCGATAAAATTCGGCCGGATTTCGATTATCTTATACCAAATGCCGCGTCGCAGCATGCTACGCAGCATCATCCATCCACGAATCCGCGTAGCATGCTACGCGGCATCGTTGCAAACGAACGGTCTGAAAATGAAGAAAAACGCCACGTACAACAAGGTCGAAACCTGGGTCGACATCGTCAAGAACGAACACGAAATCCTCGATTTCTGGAAAGAAGCTGACATCTTTAACAAACTGCGCGCCCGCAATAAAGGCGGCAAAAAATGGTCGTTCCTCGATGGCCCGATGACCGCCAACAACCCCATGGGCGTTCACCACGCCTGGGGCCGCTCGCTGAAAGACGCCCTGCAGCGCTATCACGCCATGAACGGTTGCGAGCTTCGATATCAGAACGGTTTCGACTGCCAGGGGCTCTGGGTCGAAGTCGAAGTCGAGAAAGAACACGGCTTCGCCAGCAAACAGGAAGTCCGCGAATACGGCGTCGATAAATTCGTTCAGGACTGCAAAGACCGCGTCAATAAATGCGCCAAACGCATCACCGATCAGTCGATCCGCCTTGGCTACTGGATGGATTGGGATAATTCCTACTTCACCATGAGCGAAGAAAACAACTACACGATCTGGTCTTTCCTCAAAAAATGCCACGAAAAAGGCCTGATTTATCGCGGTCACGACGTCATGCCGTGGTCGGGTCGCTCCGGCTCCGCTTACTCGCAGATGGAAGTCATCGAAGGCCGTAAATATATCGCGTCGCTTTCGCTCTTCGTCAAATTCCCCTTGATCGATCCGGGTCACGAAGGCGAAAACCTCGTCGCATGGACCACGACGCCGTGGACCTTGAGCTGCAATATTGCCGCCGCCGTCAACGCCGATCTCGATTATATTAAAATCCGTTCGAACCAGGACGGCGAAATATATATATTTGCTGCTGAGAACCTCAAGTTCCAGCGACTCGAAAAACAATATAAAGAAAACTGGATCGACGGCGTGCCCAAGCTCAAAACGCTCGATCAGATCTTCAAAGAACGCGGCGGTTACGAAGTCGTCGGCACCGTCAAGGGCGCAGACCTCGTCGGCCTTCGCTATCGCGGGCCGTTCGATGAACTCGAAGCGCAGAACGTCAAGGGCGGTTATCCGTTCACCGACGAAAAAATCGCTGAATCTGCCGTCGAAGCCCACCGCGTCATCGATGGCGGTCGCGACGAACGCGGCGGCGCTGTCGTCACCATCGGCGAAGGTACCGGTATCGTCCACATCGCCCCGGGCTGCGGCGATGTCGACCACGTCCTCGGCGTTAAACTCGGCCTGCCCCAGCTCGCTCCGCTCGATGAAGCCGCCTGCTTCCTCCCCAAATTCGGCTTCCTCACCGGCATGAACGCCACAAAAGATGATACGCGTCAGGCCGTCGTCAAAGCCCTCAAAGAAAAGAACATCCTCATCGCCCAGGAACTCTATCCTCACGTTTATCCGCACTGCTGGCGTACCGGCGAAGAACTCGTCTTCCGCATGGTCGACGAATGGTACATCAATATGAACTGGCGCGATCGCATCATCAAGGTCGCCAAAGACATCCGCTGGATCCCCGAATTCGGTAAAGATCGCGAAGTCGAATGGCACACCAACATGCGCGACTGGATGATCTCCAAGAAACGCTTCTGGGGACTCGCCCTCCCGATCTGGGTCTGCGACGACTGCAAGAAATTCGACGTCATCGGCGGCCGCGAAGAACTCAAAGAACGCTGCATCGAAGGCTGGGACAAATTCGAAGGCCACACCCCGCACAAACCCTGGATCGACGAAGTCGTCCTCCAGTGCCCGCACTGCGGCGGCAAAATGCACCGCGTCGAAGACGTCGGCAACCCCTGGCTCGATGCCGGTATCGTGCCCTACAGCACGGTCAAATACAACTCCGACCGCGACTACTGGAAAGAATGGATGCCCGCCGACCTCGTCCTCGAGTGCTTCCCCGGCCAGTTCCGCAACTGGTTCTACAGCCTCCTCGCCATGTCCACGATGATGGAAGACATGAAGCCGTTCAAGACGCTCCTCGGCCACGCCCTCGTCCGCGACGAACACGGTCAGCAGATGCACAAATCGACCGGCAACGCCATCTGGTTTGACGATGCCGCCGAACAGGCCGGTGCCGATCCCATGCGCTGGCTCTATGCACGCCAGGATCCCGAAGTCAACCTCAACTTCGGTTACGGCCCGCTTCGCGAAGTCCGCGGCGGTTTCATCAATACTTTGTGGAACACCTACGCCTTCTTCACGAACTACGCACGCCTCGAAAACTGGACGCCAAGCGACAATCCTACGCCGTTCGCCGACCGCACGCTCTTCGACCAGTGGATCCTGACCGAACTCCAGCTCCTCATCAAAGAATGCCGCGAAGGCTTCGAAAATGTCGACGTCCGCAAAACCGCGCTCGCCATCGAAGCATTCGTCGAAAATCTCAGCAACTGGTACGTCCGTCACAACCGCAAACGCTTCTGGAAAATCGAAGAAAACGACACGATCAAAGCCCGCGCAGCCTTCGAAACCCTCTACGAATGCCTCGAAACGGTCATCCGCCTCGTCGCGCCGATCCTCCCGTTCCTCGCCGAAACGATGTATCAGAACCTCGTCAAAGGTGCCCGCGATGACGCCAAGGAATCCGTCCATCTCGAGATG
>JAZRVP010000202.1:0-22626 GCA_045599245.1 Myxococcota bacterium | reverse complement strand
GGGGGGGGGGGGCAGCGAGGAATTAATGGTTAGGCAGCTCCAAAAGCTTATACCACCTAAAATAATTGAGGCTTCCAAAGGACTCAGTCCTTTGGTGGGGTCTGGGGCAGAGCCCCAGAAAAAAACAATTAATCAGACCTTTCCTAGTGCACTGTCTCTACAAATAACTGTTTGCCATTTGTTCTCATACGTATCGTTCCGTCTGTGCCTGTCTGGTACATTCGGCTGGAGACCTTTTGAAGCCTTTCCCGGACTGCAAAGTGCGGGAATTTATACATATTGTGGGCGCCTGCACTGAACACGGCCAGTTTTGGTTTTAATCGATTAATCCAGGCCTCTGAACTCGCCGAGTTTGACCCGTGATGCCCGACTTTGAGCAGAGAGACATGTTCAGGGACTTTGGACAATAGCTGTGTTTCAACAGGCAGGCCGGCGTCGCCTGCAAATATGCCTTTGAAATCGCCATAACGGATTTCAAGAACAATGGATGACTCGTTGGGATTGAGGCTGTCTGCGTTTATGAGAAGGTCCTTGGATTCGGAATTCGGCCATAAAACGAAGATTTCCGGCTGACTGGGATTGGGGGGAAGATGGATATCTCGTACGTCCAAACGGGGAATATCGGCCGTCAACTGTTTCCAGGGCAGATCGTCTGCTTCAAGGCCGTTATGCCAGATTTGGCCGATGGAGCAGACTTTGAGAAGGTCGGTGATGGCGCCGGTGTGATCGTAGTCGCTGTGCGTGATGACGAGCGTATCGATATGACGGATCCCCATCGTTTTGAGATAGGCTGTCAGGCGTTTGGGAATGGCGTTGTCGGTTCGACCGATTTCTGAACCGGCGTCGATGAGCAGGGTGCGGCCATCGGGAAATTCTATGAGTGTGGCATCGGCCTGGCCCATGGCAATAAACGATATTCTGAGATCATGGCTTTGATTGAGAAAAGACGGGCTGACCTGGCTTTGAATGAGACAGGCAACCATGAGAATGCCGGCGGCAGCCGCAAGGGATATTCGCCGGACATTGACTTTGAAATGATAGAGCAGTGCGGCTGCCAGTAAAATTGCGGCTGCACAGTAAACGGGATGCGGCAGGATATCCAGATAGGCCAATGGAATATTTTCGGCACTCACGTCGGCAAATTGCGTAAGCAGTATTTCGGCTTTTGACGCGATCAGGGTGACATACTCGGTTCCCGGAAGGCCGGACATGACAAAGACTGCAGCCAGAATGGCCGATGGCATCAGGATGAATGACACGTAGGGAATGACGACAAGGTTGGTCACAATGCCAAGGACTGGGAGTTGGCCGAAATAATAGATGACGACTGGTGCCGTCGTCAGAGAGGTGCTGATGGTCATGATAATCATGCTTACGAAGCTGCAGCAAATCACTTCGAGCTTTTGGGGCAGATCTTTTTCTATGATCCGCATTCGAAGCTCTTCTTCGTAAAATTTCATGCCGAGAATGATGCCGTAAACGGCTGTAAACGAGAGCTGAAATCCGACATCAAAGAGACTCTTTGGATGGAGCGATAATATGACTAATCCTGCGACGGCAAGGGATCTCGTCGTGTCGGGACGCGCCGAAAACAGCCTTGCAAGGCAACAGATTGTGGCCATAAGCAGGGCGCGTTGGGCGCTGATGGGGGCACCGACAAAGACTAAATACAGTACAAGTGCTGGCAACGATGCGGCCGTGGCCGCCCTGTTTTTTCCCCATCGGCGCATGACTTTCGGCATGCGTCCAATCACCTGTTTGATAATCGTATGGATGAGAATTGCCACAATTCCAAAATGAAGGCCGCTCACGGCCAAAATATGGGCAATTCCGAGATGACTGAAATTCGCTCTCGTTTCCTGGGGAATGCCGCGTGCCGTTCCAAGAACCAGGGCCGGAAGGATGCCTTCGGGACTCACGGCCGACAGCTTTTGATAGGTCTTCCTGCGGCTTCGCTCAATGCGGCCTGATAACGTCAGGTCTTTCGTTACGATTTCTAACGGCTGATATTCCCGATCGACTTTTGATCGTTTGAATTCCCCGTAAATGCCTTGAATATGGGCGCGTTCGCGCTTGTCAAACATCCCGGGAACATCTGGCGATTGGATGCGTTCAAAGGTTCCTGTCGTCCAAAATCCGGTTCCGGCTGCAATCTCTGAGTGTTCCGGATCGAGTTCGCCTTCTGTCATTGTCATGTAAACGGCAATTTTTCCAAAATGGATCTCATTTCCGCACTGCCATGATGTGATGGTACTCGTGACTTTGGACAGACCGGGTTCGATCTTTTCGATTCTGCCTTTGATGCCGCATTCGACGTTCTCCGGCATGAGATGAACTTTTGCTGGCTGATTGAGCCACAGGCCGAAATTCACCCAAAGCATTATCCACAAAATCATCCAGATAACGTTTGTGTAATGCAAGATGCCAACATCGGACGGCGTTTTTTTTGACAGGGTGAGGGCCAGTATGGTGCAAAGAAGTGAAATCAGTAAAAAAATTGAACTGACAGGTCCCTCATAAAGGCCTTCTCCTGCCCAGATTCCCGCCATCATGGCAATGAGGCACACGTACCAGGGAATGCATCGGGCATCCTTGTGGTGATGTATCCATTTCTTTTCAAGGCCAAAGGCAAATTCTGTCACTCGAAGCATCGGCGTTTCCTCCCGTATTAATATGATGCCGTCGAGATGCGGTTTGTTACGGATTTTTTTTGTATCCTTAAAAACGGAGTAAAACGCGTTTGGAATTTGCGTAATTTGGGTGTGATATGATGAAAATGATGAAAGACAAGATAAAAACAATACTGGGACTGGGCATGGTCATGATGTGTATGGGGTGTGCTAAGCCTTCGTGCGTTTCCGGAGATTCGACTAAAACTGTGGCGGCGGAGGCGGATTTGCAGGTGACGGCGTCTGATGCAATCACAGAGACTCCGTCTGGAGAAACTTCTGCGATGTCGGAAATACGACACGACGATATCTCGACAAATGATGTTCCGGATGTGGTGCCGGACGAATCTCCGGAAGCATCTGAGATGTCTCCCGACACGGCTTCCAATGAGACGGAAACCGCTTCGAAGACACAGCCTGTTCCTGAAAAAACAATCGTGACAAACGCCGTCTGGTTTGAGCCGGATGTTTCTTCGCGATGGTATGAACAGACCGAGAAAATGGCTGACAGGACATATCTGGCCGCATATTTCAAATCAATCGGCTATCAGGTGCCGGACAATACTTATGCGTTGATTGCACAGATTGATAACGCCAGTGCTCTTCGGATGCAGTATTATTCTTTGAATGATACGGCTTTTGAATTTTCGATGACGAAAAACGGTCAGGAAAAGTTTTGGCCTGCTTCGACCGTCAAACTGGCGGCTGCCGTCATGGCTCTTCTCAAATTGAATGAAAAAGGTGTCACAAGTCAGGCCGTCGTCACGATGGACGATATCGATGGGCATTATGACGGAAATGTCGAAACCCTTTGCCGTCAGGCCATTATTCCCAGCAACAACCTGGCCTATAACCGGCTGATGGAAATCGCCGGATTTGACGAAATCAATGAGCATTATCTGCGAGATGTCTTTCATTTTCCAACCATGATACTTCAACGCCGGTATCAGAGACAGCATCCGGATGACAATCTTCGCGTTTCACCAGAAATTCACTATCACGAAGGCAATATTGACGGCGTTTTGCCGCAGCGTGTGAGTTCCGGAAAAAAATGGCCTGAGTGTCCGCGAGAAAGCAACTGCACGACTTTGGCGGAACTTGCCGAGGTGATGTTCCGCGTGGTGCTTCACGAAGAACTCGTTAAAAAACGTCGCCTTTCTTTGAAAAAATCTGAGATTGAAAGGCTTCGGGATGCACTTCTCAAGGCTCCGTCCTGTATTGGTGACGGCGTGGCATCTGTAATGGGGCCAACGGCTCTCGTCTTCAACAAAGGTGGAAAGGTCGTGGGCGACGATCGGCTTGAAATTGCGGTTGTCTCATCCAAAGACGGAACTGAACGATATCTGTTGGCCCTTTCCATGCCGTATTATGAAGGGGTTGAAAAAGAAACCAATATTCTGGCCGCTCATCTCATTGAAGCCATGCGGGCTCGATAAATCGCCCTTCACACATCATAAAAACAAAAAAAGGCCGCCTGTGCGGCCTTTTTTATGAAGCATTCGGTTTCATTTCGTTATTTGAGATGGATATAGGACGATGCACACACTTGATTGCTGCGACATTCGGCTCCCATACGGCATCTCGTGTCTCCGCACGGACATCCTTTTTCGGAATCGCACAGCCAGCCGATTGGACGAATGAACATATCGTTGTTTTCATTTTTGAATGATTCGTAGCTGCACAGATAGTGGCTGATGTCACTGGGCATCGTATAGCCGTTACAGGGAATGCTCGTTTCATCATAAATCATGTTGAGTGCGGTATTCTTGAGCTCAACGGTTTCTTCTTCATCTCGGCCCTCGATACGGCTGAAATCGAAGTGAACGAGTTTGTTGCGATAATGTTTGTTGAAAGGATAGGGTTCGGCTTTGCCGGCAATGCAGTATTTGTCTTTGGCACACCAGCCTTTGCCCGTGCCGCAGGCACAGCCGCCATCCTGTGTGCATTTGGCGATACCGGAGTTGAGTTCATAACGATTGGCCGGAAGAAGTGGCGCAAGGGTCGTGCGGTCGTGGCACGTGCCGCCTTCGCGGCATACGGTCTGGTACGGACATGTCGTGTTTGCACACGGACATCCCGCCACATTCTCACAAACATTCTCGTATCTTCCGGCAGCACGCTCGCACGCGTAATTTGAAATCGCTTTGGACAGGCCACAGTAACACTCATTGTTGCGACTCGTTTCATGGCCTTTGCAGATACGCGTGTCACATACGCCGCCTCTGTGTGTGGAGACGCCAAAACACGAGCATTCTTCTGCTTCACATTTCCACAGATCGGTCTGACAGACGAAGTTGCGCCCAGGTTTGGGATGTCCGTCGCACAAACATACATCGCCTTCACAGCTCGAACTGTAGGAACACGGCTCTTCTCCACATTGACATCCTTCTTCATTGCGGCAGCGCCACCCGCTTTCAAGGGTGCATTCATACCCGCCGCCAGACGGCTTCAAAAATCCATTGCACGTACACTGACTGCCGTCACACATCATATTCTTTGAACAGCTGTTTTCTCCGCATTGACACGACTCGTTCTGGCAGACACAGCCTTTTTCGCTGCAAAGATACCCTTCCCAGATTTCATGCCCGTTATACGTGCACTTTTCCTGATGACAGATGCCTGTCTGTGGACACTTGCCTTCGCCGCAGCTGCATCCATTCGGATCGTCACAAACCCAGGCTCGAATGTCTTCATCGGGGGGAATGACCGGCTTGACGACAACTTCCAGCTTTTTCGCTTTGCCATTTTTGCCTTTGGCACCTTTTACGATCTTGGGGGCCGCGTCTTCGGTCACCGACGGCGGAAGCATATTGACTTTTTTGCATACATATCCGTCTGAAACTGCCGGCGCTGCAATCGGCTCATTGTCGCGTCCATGACAATATCGTGTCCCGCCTTCGCATTTCTTTACGTTTAATGCCTGAATATAGACAACCTCCAAGCCGCTTTCGCCGGGAAGCATGGACTTGCTCGTGCCGTGATATTCAAAGACCGATTTGTCTTCCGATTCACACGACTGCTCTTTTGATATCACACAGTCTCCATACACACCTGGCGTCGCTGTCGTCGTATCTGTCTCGCCGTGAACGTGGTACCACGCCAATGGACTCGGCTGGATTTTGCCTTCAACTTCCTTCGTGCCGCTGAAGAAATCGAGGTAACGGCTCTTTTCAAGGACATGGCAGTTGTCGTCTTTGCTTGGTGTACAAAGAGTCAGTTCTCTGTCGTCGTGAAGAATGGTGTATTTCGGATAGTGACGGCCATCCAGTGTCACGCATCCATGGTTCTGAACACATGCCCAGATCATCAGAGACTGGTCATAGTCATCCTCAAGTGCACTGCATGTAAACTGCCCGTACTGATTGGAGACGAGTGCATGGTTGTTGCCGGGAACGGATTTCGCATCGCCGCATTGACACATTCCCGCAACGCAGATGGCGTTCTGGGCACAGAAACCGTCACCGCACGGGCAGTTTCCTTCTTTGCAATACACTGTCGATGACGGCGTATATTTAGGCTGTTCGCATTTGCCCTGGACGCAGGCTCCGTGACATGCCTCTTCACTTCCGCACCGGCAGCCTTTCCAGCGATTGCATACCCACTGGCCGTTTGAACATGCATATTCTCGGTCTTCGAGGTCTTCATCGGGCGTTTTTTCGCCGCCGCACTTGAAATTGTCTTCCTCCACGATGCGGTAGCTTTTGACTTCCTGAAGGACCTGCATGGCTTCAATAGCGGCTTTTTCTGCTTCCTCGGCAAGCTGCTTTTCACTCTTCGGTTTGACTTTCTGACCCTTTTTTTCCGCTTTGTCATCGACATTGGCATGTGCCGCCTGTTCGGGAGCTGCTTCGCCATTCTCATCAAGGGCCTGCTCTGTTTCGACTGCCGCCTGAACCGGCACTGCTTCCACAAATTCAACTTCAATCCGGGTAAATGGCTTTACCGATTTTCCTTCAAAAATACAGCCGTTTGTCTCGGTGCAATGCCACGATTGGTCGCATCCCCATGTCGTCGCTTCTGCTGCATTCATTGGAAAGCCGTTGCAGACGCATTTGCCGGAAACGCACTCGGCAGACTGCGGACACTGTGACTGCGGGCATGTCTGCGGCAGCTCTTCAACCGCATCCGGCATGATGAGATGCAGCGTTTCTTCCTGTACGCTGTCCTCTGATTTCTCATTATCCTCTTTATCAGCTTCGGCGTTATCGTCAGCCTTGTCTTTGCCTGCATTATCGTCAGCCTTGTCTTTGCCTGCGTTATCGTCAGCTTTTGGAGCTTCCTGGACTGCGTCGGCTTTCTTTGGCATTTCATCGTTTGCTTTGGGCGTCGTATCGGCAGACGTCGGGGTGGCTTTTTCCGGTTCCGACGGCGGATTATTGTTTGTCTCAGGAACATTATTTTGACAGGCACTCAGGGCAAGCGCCCCCGCTAAAAGCGCTAGATAAAAAGGTGTTTTCATGAAATATCCTAAAAATATAGGGATGAATAGTGGGGGGCGCCGGCTATGCGGCATGCGCCTCATACGCCGGACGCTGCGTGCCTATCGCCTTCGGTGATACGGCTCGCAACTTTTTGTAACATTGTTTCATACCCCGAAATCATTTATTTGCGAACAGGAAAATATGATGAATACTATTCCTTTGTGCTAAAAGAATGATTTTGCTGTGATTTACAGCATTTCTCATAATAATTCGAGTATTTCATGATTGCATTTTTTGGGGCTTTCCTTCTCGGTTTCTTTATCTTCGGGCTCGAATGCTTTCAGCTTTGGAAGCGGACGCTCTCCGGACGCGCTCTTTCTCGTTCCGATCACGTCGCCTGTCGAATCAAACACATGATTCGATTTTCTTTTGGGCAGAGCCGCGTGAGGGAACGGTGGTGGGGATGGGCTCATGTCGCTGTTTTTTATGCCTTTCTTGTCTTCCTTTGCGGGACAATCGAACTGCTCGTTCAGGATGTCTTTGCTGGCTGGAAGGCTGTCGATCTGTTCTCTCAAAACTTTGTCAGTGCTGTACATCTCATTCAAACTGGTTTTGCATGGCTTACGATCGCTGCCGTCAGTGTGTTGGCAGCGCGCCGCCTGCTTTGCTCCAAAAAAATCCGTTCGACTTTCGATGCCTGGCTCATTCTCTCTCTCATCGCTCTGCTCATGGTCTCTCATCTCGGTGTCATGGCTTCCAATATTGCGCTTGGCGATGAAACCGATTGGCTTGGCCGTGTTTTGCTTTTTTGCTCCTGGATTGCACACTTCTGTTCCCAAAATGATGCCCAGATACTTCACAATGTCTGCTCGGCGATTCACGTCCTCTGTGTTTCGGCTTTTCTCGTTTGGATTCCGAGAGGAAAACACCTTCATATTTTCACGGCTTTCCCCAATCTTTTCCGGCAGTACGGTCGTTACGACGAAACGGGACATCCCGTTTGTGCACCGGAAACGCCTGATTTGCAGGCGCTTGAGGCCCGTCTTGAACAGGCCGTCGAAAACGATCTGCCTGAAGACCTGTGGCCAATGCCCGGCGCTTCAAAAGTTCACGATCTGCCCAGACACTTTCTCCTCAATGCCATGACCTGTACGCAGTGTCAGCGGTGTACAAATGCTTGTCCTCTGACGGCTTCCGGGCTTGGAAATGGCCCAATGCAGGCTTTGATTGCACTCCGAACGCTTTGTTCCAATTCTGAGGCTCAGCTCATCTCTGACTCCGAACACACTGGCATCATCTCTACGGATGAACTTTGGGCTTGTACGCAGTGCGGCACCTGTGATCGTGTCTGTCCCATTGGAAATGAAAATGCTCACAGAATCATTGAACTTCGTCGCGGCTGTGTCGGCCGTGAGACTCATCCCTCAAAACTTAATGCTCTTTTTGCCGCCGTTGAAAGAAGTGGAAACCCTTGGGGGTATGCAAAGTCCGATCGAAATCTTTGGCAAAAAGACATCGATTTTTGTCAAATATCTGAACGCAAAAACTCAAATCTTCCGCGCGTACTCGTCTTTGCCGGCTGCATGGCTTCCTACGATCAAAAGATTCGACACACACTTCAGAATGTCGTTCGTTGGCTGCTCGAACAGGGATTTGAAGTTCGCGTTCCGGAACGTGAAATGTGCTGCGGCGACGCTCTCCGGCGCCTCGGTAACGAATCAGGATTTCAGGCCTGCCGCGATGCAAATCTCGCCGAAATCGAAAAAATACCTCATGATATCATTCTCACGCTGTGCCCTCACTGTGCTGAAACTTTGCGCTACGATTATGAGGCTTCCGGAACCACCGATGAAAATGGAAATGTGACGGAAAAGCACCATTTGAATGCTGTTCATTTTGCTGTATTCGTGTCTGAACTTTTGGCTTCGGGTCAAATTTGTCTCAATGCTTCAAAACTGAATGACAGACACAAAAAATCGCGTTTTCATACGCCATGTCGATTGGGAAAATGTGTGGATTCTCCTCAAAAATTGCTCGATCTCGTTCGCGCTCTCGATATGGAATGTCCGGATGGGGATGTCTCCGTTTCGCCATGCTGCGGGGGCGGGGGCGGACAGCTTTTCATGGATAATTCGAGAAACATTTCAAAACTCAGGCTCGAGACTTTGGCGGATGAAAATACACAGGAAATTGTGACGGCCTGTCCGTTCTGTATTCAAATGATTGGGGCTGAATTGCCTCAGAATGTCGCCATTCGTAATCTGGCTGATGATATTGTTCTTGAATGCAACGTTGCAACGTCTCTTTAATCTGGCCGGTGGATGTGATAGAGAGCGCGCAGGCATGATATGATTCCCACCCATCACCTAAAATAATCAGGAAAAAATATGAGCGATAACAGCGAGAATACAATACAGGAAGTCGGGGCTCAGCAGACAAGGTCGCCTGAGAATGAAGCCGGGACAGCTGCAAATCCGGCTGATATCCAGGCTTCCAAAGAGGCTGAAATGGCATCACAGGCAGAACCTGAAAAACAGGAAAAAAAGAAACGTTCCAATCTCGTGACACGCATTATTTCCGCGATTGTCATGTTGGTCGTTCTCATTCCGCTTTTGATCTTTAGCAATGCTCCCGTCTGGGGTGGTTTTATTCTTTTGCTTGCGGTGCTGGGCGGCTGGGAATTCATGAAAATCACGAACGGGGAAGAAGCCAGGGCGGTTCGAGCCGTCAGTGTGTTGATTGCTCTGATACCGGCTGTCGTCGCATATCTGTTTGCAGGTGATGGCGCGCCGTTTGCCGGGCCTCATAGCTGGCTTGCAGTCGGCGGCGCTTGCGCTTTGAGCGTTTGGGGGGCTTTCCTTTTTAATTGCTTCAGACCTCGTGTGATTTCTCGCGCTTCAAATGTCATTACAGCAACACTCGGTTGTGCCGGATATATCGGCGTGACTTGCCTCTTTTTGGCACTGTACAAGCGAGAGCTTGGCGATAGCGCGAATGCCTGGTTATTCACTTTGATGGCTATGACTTGGCTCTCGGATACACTTGCTTATTTCACGGGACGTGCTTTGGGCCGCCACAAAATGGCTCCCATCCTGAGCCCCAAAAAATCGATTGAAGGCGCCGCAGGGGGCTTTGTCGGAACGCTTATCGCCGCTTTCGCCGCCAAATTTATCGCTTTCGATTTCCTTTCCATCGGGCAGGTTATCCTCCTCGCCGTTGTCGGCAATTTCCTCGCTCAAATGGGCGATCTCTCCGAATCTCTTCTCAAACGTAGCTTCGGCGTCAAGGATTCCGGAAACCTCATTCCCGGACACGGAGGCATTCTCGATCGCGTGGATGCACTGATTTTTGCCGCACCATGGGTGTTGATCTTTGCCCTTCTTTTCTCGAATGGTTAAAATTTCTTCTTTTCGGTCGGTCTGGCTTTCTTTCGGCCTTTTCTGAACATTTCTAAGTAGTCTATGGCTGTTATTTACATCGTCATCCTCATCGGTGTGCTTGTTTTCGTTCACGAGTTTGGACATTACATTGCCGCACGTATTTTCGACGTTAGAGTTCTTAGCTTTTCGATTGGGTTCGGACCCAAAATTTGCGGCTTTAAACGAAAGGATACGGACTGGGAAATTCGTGCTCTGCCAATTGGCGGATATGTCATGATGTACGGTTCTGATTTGGAGGAAGTGACGGAAGAAACGGATCCTGATTTTTCCAGAGCCTACAACAACAAGCCAATTTGGCAGAAAGTCATCATTAATCTGGCCGGCCCCCTCTTTAATCTTTTGCTTCCGCTTCCGATTTTGTTCGGCGTCTACCTTTGTACGGTCACCAATGGTATTCCGTCACAAATCGGGCAGGTCATCGAAAATACGCCGGCGTATGGCGTTCTGCAGCCGGGTGACATGATCACCTCAATCAATGGAAACCCTGTTCGCTTTTGGACCGACGTTTCGGATATGATCGCCGATCGTCCTCTGGAAGCCACAAAATTTACGGTTCTTCGAAACGGCAGTGAAATCGAAGTCGAAATGACGCCTGATGAGGCTTTTGTTCGCGATCCCAACGATTTGAAAACGGAACGGGTCGGAAGAATCGGGGTCGCTCCTGATCTCGCACCGTCTGTCATCGGAATCGCTTCCCCAAACGGTGTCGCCGCTTCTGCCGGTCTTCTTACCTTCGATGAAATCACGTCGATTAATGGTGAACCCGTTAATTCCTACATCGAGTTGGAACAGAAAATCGCAGCCAATTCCGCACAAAAACTCAATATCGTGGCACTTCGACCAACCGCGTTGCCCATTGAATACGGTTCGATCAGCATTCTCAAGCCTGTCGAGATTACCATTGAAGGGAATTATAAAAGTGCCGATGAACTGGGGATTGCATCCGCAAATATGTTCATTACCTCCGTCGATGCCAATTCTCCGGCCGACAGGGCAGGGCTGGCCGCCGGCGATCGCATCCTCGAAATTGACGGCTCTTCTATCAATCTCTTTCGCTCTTTTGCCGACAGACTCACCCAAAAATGGGAAGACCCTCATGAACTGACTGTTCAACGCGGCGATGACGTCTTTAAAACAAAAATTCAGCTCGAAAAATTGACGATCGCCGGTGAGTTTCAGGAAGAAGTTCCCGTCATTTATTCTGGATTTTATAACAAAACCTCCTATGTCATGCCCGACGTCATCGCCAAAACAATGTCCGAACGACTGGGTTATGCCGTTCATAAATCCTGGGCTCTGACGGTCACAGCTTCGACTCTTATCGTTTATTCCGTCGTGAGAATGGTTCAGGGACGTATGTCGAGCAAATCCCTCGGGGGACCCATTTTGATTGGTCACATGGCCGCAAAAGTCGGCCGCCAGGGTATCGATATGTTTCTCAAACTCCTTGCGCTTATCTCTATTAATCTCGGAATTCTTAATCTCGTTCCCATTCCTATTTTAGATGGTGGAAAAATCGCAATCCTTGCGGTAGAAGCCGTCAAGCGCGGACCGATTTCGATGCGCGCCAGACAAATCATTGCTTACATTGGTCTTGCAATGATCGCTCTGCTTTTGATGCTTGCATTAAAAAATGATCTTGAGCGCCTCTGGAACGCATTTTTCGGCTGATTTAATTGCGCGCCCTATCGGCGCGCCTTTTATGTTTGGTGTGTCAATTCATGATTTCTTCGGACTCTATTGTTCTTGCTCTGGATACGGCTACGCCGGTTCAGTCGCTTGCCATTGTTCATGGTCAGAATGTTTTATTTGAAGCTTTTTGCCGTTCTCAGACAAAAGATGGCCCTGGCCTTTTGTCTCTGGTCGATGCGGCTCTTCATCACTGTGAACTGAAACTTCAGGACATCGATCGATTTGTCGTTTCAAGAGGCCCCGGGGCTTTCACCGGACTTCGCGTTTCCATGGCCATGCTCAAATCCTTGGCTTTAACCCTCGGCAAACCTCTCTATGCGGCCTCTTCTCTCGAGGCAATAGCCCTTGATGCCATGCCGCAAAAAGGCATTCTTGCCTCCTGTATCGATGCTCGGCGCGGCGAGCTCTATGTCTCGTTTCATGTTTGGGAAAATGGCGCTGTGAAAAATCTTTCCGATGAATTGCTCCTTAAACCCGAGGAATTTGTCGCCTATATCGATCGCGTTTTCCCTGACCGGGACATCGTTTGTGTCGGCACGGCGTTCCCGACTTATTCAAAAAAACTTTCCGCACTTTCTCCAAGACTGCTCATGCGTCCTGTAAATCCTCGCGCGGCCATGCTCGCAAAAATCGTTTTGCAGAAGTTTCCCGAACAGCTGCCCGACGTCCCGCTCGAAGCTCTTGAACCCAAATATATCCGCATGGATGATTTTGAACTCCCTAAACCCTTTGACTTTTCTCAGCCAGGACAGTTCAGGGCTGACAAGTAATTTTCCCTATGAAAGAACAAGCCATTAAGTTTTTTGCCGTATTTGTTGTCGTTCTGCTCGCTGTTTTGCTCGATCAGAGCTCGAAATTTTGGGCCGATGACCATCTCGCTAGCCCTCGTTTTCCGGAACACGTCATTTCTTTGACGGTTTCTGATGCCGATGAGGGTACTCTTCAGTCTTTCATTGAAAAGAATTATCCCGGAAACAGCGAGAGCGAGAATGATAAAATTATGGGATTTGCCAACCGGAATACCGAACGTTTGGCGCCGGATACTGTGGTTAAATCTGGCGATGAAATTCAGCTCGGATATGTCGGATTGACCGTGATTCCTGGCTATTACGATTATATCTATGCAAGAAATCCGGGCGCAGCTTTCAGCTTTTTGGCCAATAAAGATGCCAATTTCAGAAGCATTTTCTTCAATTGTACCGGCTTTTTGGCTGTTTTTCTCATCCTCGCCTTTATTGCAACTAGTAAGTGGAAAAAACAGCGCGCTCTTATCTTCATTTTGGCCTTTATTCTCGGCGGGGCATTGGGAAATATTATCGATCGCATCCGGCTCGGATATGTCATTGATTTCATTTCCTGGCACATCGAAGAACATTATTGGCCGACTTTTAATGTCGCTGATATCTTCGTCACCGTCGGGGTTGTTCTCCTCTTGATTGAAATGTTATTTGTCAAGAAATCTGACAAAAAAGCTTTGGCAGATAATGATAAGAATGAGGGGGAGACGGCAAAGTCCGAAGACTCCGAATCGCTCAAAAAAGAAAACACTCATAAAGACACCGATACGGCCGATGCCTGATCGTTATCCAGAAATAATCAAATGTATCCAGTTTTGTTAGGGGAGGGCATTTGGGCTCTCCCTTCATATTTTACAATGCTCATGATTGGCTTCTTTGTCGGGACGCTTCTGATGCGTCGGGAAGCCATACGTACAGGGATCGATCCGGTTAAAACCGTTGATCTTTGTTTTGCTCTGGTCATTGCCAGTATCGCCGGTGCCCGTCTTGCACACATCCTGTTTGATGGCTTTTTTATGGATTATGTCTGGCTGTGTTTCGATCCGAACAGGCTGGCGGAACATCTTCCAAATGGAAAAGCCTGCGTCGCTTCGGCCCAGTGTCTGTCGGCTCAGAATAAGGGGTATAATATTGGGGCCTTGTGCGTGGACGGAAATTGTATTCCCGAACGGGACTGCCTTCGTCCTTTGAAATTTTGGGCTGGCGGCTTGACCTATTACGGCGGCTTTTTGCTCGCGATTGCCACTGCTTTCTTCCTATCAAGGCGCTGGAAGTGGTCGTTCCTAAAACTTACTGATTTGGCGGCACCAATCATTGCCATGGGACTGGCCTTTGGAAGAATGGGCTGTTTTCTGGCCGGCTGCTGCTTTGGAAAAGTGACGGATGTGCCCTGGGCTATTCGCTTTCCTCAGTACTCTGATGCATGGAAAAGACATCGCGAACTGTTTTATGATGCACTTGTCGCTCAACATCATGAACTGGGTGAATGGCTTTCGCTTCCTGTTCATCCGACGCAGCTCTATGAGCTGTTTGGCTCTCTGATTATTTTTGCTTATCTCTGGCTCACTCGAAAGAAGCCTCATCGGCCCGGGCATCAACTCGCCATTCTTCTCATCGCCTACGGAATTCTTCGTTTTGTCATTGAGTTCTGGCGCGATGATGATCGCGGCGGTGTGCTGCTCTCGACATCGCAGTGGATTAGCATTCCTCTTGTGATTGGCGGCATTATTCTTATCGTTTGGGGCCGTCTAAAGAAGCCTGTTGTTGCTGATAGCCAGGCGTCTGTCGCTGATGACCAGGCGTCTTTAAACGAAAAGCTGCCGGACGATGCAGCGGTAAATTCAAAAAATGCTGCCAATTCGGGTGATAAATCATCAAATGCACAGAATAAAAGAAAAATAATTTGACCCGAAAAAGCCGCAGTGATATGTATTGTTATACCCCCCTGTGATAATCTTTGATTATCACAGCCCCAGCGGCGTTTTACTTCCCCCGGTGAAACGCCGCGTTTTTTGTTTTTGGAACGTGAAAACTCGATGAAAAAGAAAATTGAACAACCCGCATCATATTCCATTGAAAACGTTTCTCTTTTTGAAACTGCCCGGAAGCGTTACCTGAATTACGCTTTAAGCGTCATTACCAGCCGCGCTCTTCCCGATGTTCGTGACGGTTTGAAACCCGTGCAGAGACGTATTTTGTACGGAATGCACGAAATGCATCTCACTCATGAGGCAAAATTTCAGAAAAGCGCTCAGGTCGTCGGACAGGTCATGGGCCGTTATCACCCCCACGGTGACTCCGCCATTTATGATGCACTCGTTCGTCTCGCTCAGCCCTTTACGCTTCGATATCCTTTCGTCGATGGACAGGGAAATTTCGGTTCAATGGATGGTGACCCGGCAGCGGCAATGCGTTACACCGAGGCCAGACTCCAGCCCGTCGCCGCCACCATGCTCGAAGATCTCGATGAACATATCGTCGATTTTCAGCCAAACTACTCCGGAACCCTCCGTGAACCTACTGTCCTTCCTACGGCTATTCCTACTTTACTCGTCAATGGATCAAAAGGTATTGCCGTCGGTATGGCAACCGACATCCCGCCTCATAATCTGTCCGAAGCTATCGACGGCTGCATCGCAATGATCGACCGGCCCGATATTACGCTCGACGAGATGTGCAATATCATTCCCGGACCCGACTTCCCGACCGGCGGACGCATCCTTTCCAGTCACGAGGATATCAAAAAAGTCTATGAAACCGGCCATGGGCCTATCGAGATTCAGGGCGAATATGTCGTCGAACAGGAAGGAAAAAAGACGAAAATTGTCATCACAAATATCCCGTATCAGGTCAATAAGGGCGACCTTTGTGAGGCCATTAAAAATCTTATTCGAACAAACAAGCTTCCGCTTCTGACCAATGTTCAGGACGAGTCTACGACCGACGTTCGAATCGTTCTCGAACTCAAAAACGGGGCTTCTCCTGATGCCGTCATGGCTTATTTGTACAAACATTCCGATATGCAGCTCAAGTTCAATGTGAACATGACCTGCATCATTCCCGGTCAGACTAAACCGGGGGCCGAGCATCCCGTCTATCTTCCCAGACGACTCGGTCTGCTCGATGTCATTCGTCACTTCATCAACTTTAGGCTCGAAGTAATTACCAAACGGCTCGAATACCAGCTCTCACAGCTCCTGGAGAGAATTCATATCCTCGAAGGCTATAAGAAAATTTTTGATGGCCTGGACGAAGCTATCGCGATTATTCGCGAGTCCGAGGATAAGGAAAATGCCTCGAAACGACTTTGCGAACGGTTTGATTTGGACGAAATTCAGGCCGAAGCCATCCTTCAGCTTCGTCTCTATCGCCTGGCACGCCTTGAAATCGACAAAATTGAGACAGAACTTTCGGCAAAAACGAAGGAAGCCAATCACATTCGAAGCGTTCTCGCTTCTGACAGCCGTCGCTGGAAAGTGGTTCGGGATGAACTCGAATACGCCAAAAAAGCCTACGGCGACGAACGACGGACAAAGTTTGACGGTCAGGATATGAGTGACGCCTACTGCCCCGAAAATTACATTATCGATGAGGACTGTTTCGTGATTGTGACAAAATCCGGCCTGTTTAAACGTCAGAAGACGTTTTCGGATGTCGCATCAACGCGCACAAAAGAGAACGATTCGGTGGCCTTTGTTCGATACGGTTCGACGCGTGCGCCATTGATACTGCTCTCATCCATGGGAAAGGCCTATACGCTGCTGGTCGACAAGGTTCCCGCAACGACGGGACACGGTACGCCCATCGCTACAGTATTCAAACTGGAGGATGGAGAGCAGATTGTGGGCGCTTTTATTGATGACCCACGATATTTATGTCCAGAAAAACCGAAGGCTGAGCCGGTGAAAGAGCAAATTCAGCTCGATCTGTTTGGGCCGCCGGCATCTGAAAATGAATTTGATGCTTCGACTAGGTTTGTTGTGGGCATCAGCCGTCTGGCTCAGATCGTGAAAATTCCGCTTTCGCTCTTTACGACAGCCTCGACATCCAATGGTCGAATATTCATGCGTCTGAACGAAGGCGACAGTGTGGTGTCAACTTCTGTGACGCATGATGATGGCTTTGTGTCATTGATTTCTGAAAATACACGTGCTATCGTATTTAGTTTGATTGATGTGCCGCCGTTAAAAACGGCAGGCAAGGGTTACCGCGCGTTGGCTATGGATGCCGGAACGGGCGTCGCAGCGGCTCGCGTCGTACAGACTGAAGAAGAAGGCGTAAAGGTTAAACTTTCAGATAATCGGGAACTGACGATATCAGTTCGCCGTCTGACGCGGGGAGAACGCGGCGGCAAGGGACGTTTGCTCTTGCGGCGAGGTAAGGTGGAAGCCGTTTACGACGATATACAATACGATGTGGATAAGGCGGATAGAATAGATCTGACAACTTCTAAACCAGAAAAGGAGTAAGTTGACATGAAACGGTTCAGTCTTTCGTTGTTTGCAGTTGCTTCGTTGGTGTGTTTTGGATGTGATTCCGAACCGAGTGGAATTTCGATTTCTCCCGAAATTTGTGACGCCTCAAATAACTATTGCAAGGGCGATTTAGTCTGCGCCGACGGCGAATGCGCTCCTACTGACCCCAGTGATTGCAAAGACAAATGCTGCAGTGTCTGTGATGGCGATGGCTGCGTCGATTGCACCACACTTCCCGATGAAAATTTGGAATGCAAAAACAAATGCTGTGATGAATGCAACGGCATCGGCTGCATTAATTGCTCTGGCAACAATGATGACCCCGTTTCCTCCGCTGACTGCAAAAACAAATGCTGTGATTCCTGTGACGGCGATGGCTGCATTGATTGCTCACAGTGCAAGGGTAAGTCTTGCAAAGAATGCCCCGGCGCCGGCTGCAATGCTGACGATTGCTCCGGTAAATGCTGCTCCGAATGCAGCGGTGACGGTTGTCGCGAATGTGGTTCAACCATGGCTGACGCTTGTCCTCCAAAAGGATCCGTCGGTAAAATGAACTTCATAGTCAATATGGGCACTTGTACATCATTCGGGTGCTCTTTGGCAAATGATTATTCAAGCAGTTTCGTAGAAGGACGCTGCCCGGACGATTATCCCGAATGCATTGAAAGTGAAACGCGCGGCGTTTGGGGCTGCATCGGCGATGGTCCCGCCGTTCAGGAACCCACTGAAACTAAAGATGACGGCGCCGTTTCCAGTGACGCTTTCTCCTGCAACGGAAAAACCGTTGACCCCTCTTCGTTCGATACCTGCGGCGCTACACCCGATAATTGCGCCGGTACCTCCTGCAGCATCTTCTGGGATGGCCGCTCATGCCGTAAAGTTGACGGCGTTTACGATTGCCGCTGCCCGGAAGGTCAGGTCGAGTGCGCCGGACGCTGCGTCGATCCTTTGACCGATAATGAACATTGCGGCGATTCCTGCACCAACTGCCTCACCCTTCATGGCGCAAACGCAACCTGTCAGAACGGCGCTTGCTCCATCCCGCGCTGCAACATCGGTGAACATCCCGTTTATCTCAATAACGTCATCGACCGCTGCGAATCAAACACCGTAACGGCTTGCGCTCCAACCGTCACACGCTCAAACGACAGTATTCGTAACTGCGAGCTCACGGCCGGTGATAATGTCACAAAATCCATCTGCTCCTCCGAAGGTAAATGTCTCGTCGTTTCCTGCGCGGAAGGCTTCCGCCGCAACCCAACCAATACCGGCTGTGAATCCATTACCTGCCAGGCAAATGAATTCCTCAAAGGAAATACCTGCTACCGTTATGTTGAAACCTGTCCCGAAGGTTCCCATATCAGCGAGGACCGCAAAGAATGCGTGCCTAATACCAATACCGCCTGCGCGCCAACTACTGGCTGGCCTAACGATAAAAAATATCCGACTTATGCCGATTACGCCGTGACATGCCCCAGCAATATGCCCGTCTGCCAGAGAACCGGTAAATGCGGCTGCCAGGACGGTCAGGTCCTTAACCGCGAAGGCAATGCCTGCGTTCCCAATGTCTGCTTGAATTATCCGGGCGTCTCCCGTGCAACGGTTCAGAATGGTATCTGCAAACCGCTCGACTGTACTTCCGATTACAAACTCGTTAATCGCGGTGGTTACCCGCTCTGTTCCCCGATTTGCACGTGCGGTTGCAAATGCGGTTCTCTGATGGATGGTTACCAGAGCGGTGAATGCAGCGAGCAGACGACCTATTCGGTTCAGGGCGCCTGCATCGCCGTCGAATGCGCAAAGGGTTACAAAGATTGGCACGGCATCTGTCTGCCCGTGAACAACTGCTGCGGAAGTGCCTGCAAGAACTGTCAGACGGATGGCAAGACCTGCAGCAGCACCGGTACTAGCGGCGTTTGCCAATAATCGCTTCGGCTATCAGCCCCTGCGGGGCCGATACGCCTTCGCAAGCCGCCTATGCTGATCGCATACGGCGGCTTTTCTTTTGGGTGGCGTTTGCCCAAAATATTGGCGTTACAATTCAGCCACGGTTAATTCATAAATCTGCATGAAATACAGGCAGTGATTGGCAAAAAAAGCAATTTTAAGGCAGAAAATGATGAGAGACGGGTAGGGCCCCGGCGGGGAACAAGGGATAGGCAGCTCAAAAGGCTTATACTAACTTAAAATATTGCGGATTCTTAAGGGGTCAGCCCTTAAGCAGGGTCTGGGGCAGAGCCCCAGCGGGGTTCGGGGCAGCGCCCCGATGAGTAGTAACTGAATAGTAACTTCCTGAACGCTCAACGCGTGACAATCTTGTCGTTTTGGGCTAATACAACGCTCGTTTTGGTTGGAACTTACCATCATTTCTCGTGTCTAACTGCGGCTTCGGCCGATTTTTTTTGAACATGCAATCCGATCTCATTCAAATTGCCCTCACAGGGCTGGCACTCCTTGGATCCATCGGCCTTTTCTTTGGCATTGGCCTGGCATTGGCTGCTCATAAATTCGCAGTCGAAAAGAATCCTAAAGTCGAAGAAGTCATGGAAGTTCTGCCTCAGGCCCAATGCGGCGGGTGCGGTTATGCCGGTTGTGAAGGTTATGCCAGGGCTGTCGTCGATAATCCGGATGTTCCTCCTAACCTTTGTTTCCCCGGAAAAGAAGCCGTCGGCGCAAAAGTCGCTCGCATTACCGGTAAAGAAATGGCTAAACGTGAGAATTCCATCGCCAGAATTCGTTGCGATCGTCAGGATGGCCATGTTTCCCACAAGCATTATTACATCGGGTTTGAGTCCTGTGCCGCAGCCAATATCGCTTATGGCGGACCTTCCAAATGCCAGTATGCCTGCATTGGAATGGGGGATTGCGCTCGTGCTTGTCCGTTTAAAGCCATTGAAATGCGCGACGGAATGCCGTTCATTCATGCTGATCGATGCGTCGGATGCGGCAAATGCGCTAAAACCTGCCCCAAACAGGTTATCGAAGTCATGCCGGCTGAGGCTAAAGTCTATGTTCCTTGCTCTTCCAAAGGTTTCGGCAAGGAGGTTAAGGATGTCTGCGAAGTCGGTTGTATCGGCTGCAAAATGTGCGTCAAAGCCTGCCCGGCCGGCGCAATCTCCGTAACCGATAACGTCGTTCATATCGATGCTCACATCTGTCTCGCTCACGAGGGCGACTGTCAGATGGTTTGCGTTTCGAAATGTCCCCGTAAAATTCTTCGGACGGTTCCGAATGATGCAACATTCGATATCTTTGCTGGTATCCGTCAGAAAGCAGCTCAAAAAAACAATCCTGAAACTGAAAAAACTGAAACATCTACAGCAGCTTAAATCATAGGGTGGTCATGAATCGCAGATCGTTCATAAAATTGTTTGCACTCTCCGGAGTTGCCGCAGCTTCCGGCGTGGCTGTTGCCAAACGCGAATCCATCGAAACTCTGATGCACGACGGCGCATATCGCGTTTCTCAGTCAAAAAATGCCATTGGTACCCATGTCGATATCACGGCAATCGGCCCCTCTTCCATGAAAACAGAAGATGCTGTTCAGGCCGCTTTTGACGACGTTGCTCAAATGGAACAGCTCCTGACTCGCTTTGGCAATCAGTCGCCCGTTTCTGAACTCAATGCCGAGGGGCATGTCGATCACATCGCGCCTCAGATCGCCGGCCTGTATCGCGCTTGTCAGTATTTCTTTTATGACACGGACGGCGCTTTTGATGTTACCGTTAAGCCGCTCGTTGACCTCTTTGAAAAAGCCGGTCGCGAAAATCGCCGTCCTCAGGCCAGTGAAATTGCTCAAATCGCTCCGCTCATCGGGACGACTAAAATTCAGTTCAATAACGAACGACTCGCTTTGAATGAAGGCATGGGCATTACGTTTGATGGCGCGGCTCCCGGATTTATCGCCGATCGATGCGCACAGATCCTTCGAGATTACGGGATTGAAGATTTTCTCGTCAACGCCGGCGGCGAAATCCGCACCTCGGGGCATCCCAAAGATGCCAAAGCCTGGCGCGTTGCCATTCAGGATCCTGCAAAACAGGGAAATTTCCCCGGTTTCCTCGAAATGACAAATGCCGCAGTTTCGACTTCCGGAAATTATGAAATTTATTATGGTCAGGATCGCGTCTTCCACCACATCGTCGATGGACGCACCGGATATAGTCCGAAAAGAACGTCCGTGACCGTGACGGCGCCCTCCGCCCTTGAAGCCGATATTCTCTCGACCGCACTCTTCGTCATGTCTCCCGAAGAAGCACTCGCATATATCGCAAAACGTCCGCAGTATGCCTGTCTCATCATCGAAAATGACGGCCGAAGAATCATGTCGCCGAATTTCAAAATGGCTTAATTATCATCCTTTATTGCTCATTTCTCATCACAAATGCCCTGGCAGGAAGGGACTTTGTGGTGGGCATGAGCCGGCTTTTTAAGTCATGGGACAGGGGATAGACCTGAAGTTCGGTGGGCCAGAGACAGGGCTGATTTTGGTAGAGAATTTGGCCGTTTTCAAAGGCAAATGAAATCTCGGCAAGTGAAAGGCCGGTGGCAGTCAGATCCCTTTTCATGGCCTGAAACATGGCTTCCATTTCGGGATCTGCAAAGAAAAAGTATTCGCTGAAGATGAATGCCGTGTGAAAAAATTCGGGGACTTCGGCGATGATCTGTGCGCCGACATCGGCGGACCAAAGCTTGATAAGGCCAAAAAGACGCCGCAAGAGGCCGCTTGACGGATAATCCTGGCCGGGAAGACGCATTTGCGAAAAACGTTTCCCCGGAGTCTGAAGTCGCAGATGTTCGACGCCGAAGGCCGGCAGGGCGATTTGCTGGGTTTCAAAATAGATGTAATCAAGCCAGACGACGAGTTGAAGCAGGAGTTCGGAGGCATCGCCGACTTCGGTCCAGACCTCGAGTTCGTGCCGCTGCGGGAAAGTTTTTTCGGGGATCTCGATCCAGATTTTTTCAAATCCTTGAGCGCGCCACCGGCTTAACAGGCCGATATCCTCGAATTGACCGGCGATGTTTTGAGGCGTCCAGCGATGGCAGAAGGCGCCCGGTATTGGATCGAGAGGATAGAAATCGAAGGGGGATGAATCGGGTTTTCGGGGGAGAATTTGAACGCTGCTCAGGAG
>JAZRVP010000201.1:0-11357 GCA_045599245.1 Myxococcota bacterium | reverse complement strand
CCGTCTGCAATGCCAATGAGACCTTGGTTGAAACGGATAATACATGTGCCTGCGATGAAGCCAATGGTTGGAAGGGAACGGCCGGAGCCTGCGTTTGTGATGCAGATAAAAATCTGGTTCAAGTCGGCAATGCATGTGTAGTAAAAGCCGTTTGCACCGAAGGACAAATCTATATCGAAAACGCAAATATATGTGCCTGTGACGGCTCCAAAGGCTGGATAGGTGACGGGACGACATGCATCTGCCCGACCGGTTATTTGGCTAAGGACGGTGTGTGCGTTTCCTTATGTACTACAGGGCTGGCCTGGGATCCTGCAAATAAAGTATGTGTTTGTGATGAAGCCAATGGCTGGGTTTATGATGAATTATATGAGGGATGTAAAGCCACTACGGTCAATACGATGACATTTGGTCACTACGAACAGGACGACGATCCTGCTACCACCAATGAACCGATTACCTGGCGCATACTTGCTGTTAAAGATGGCAAAAGCCTCATTGTCAGCGAGAAGGCACTTGATATGCAAGAATATAATATGAGTAAGTCAAGTGTTAGCTGGGAAACCTGCACGCTTCGGGCATGGCTCAATGATGATTTCTTCAATGCGGCATTTTCGGACACAGAAAAAGTGAAAATTAAGAGTTCTGAAGTACCGGCTCATAAGAATCCGAATTACAGCACGTCTGTTGGCAATGCAACAACCGACAATATCTTCCTGCTCAGCATTATCGAAGTTCAGCATTATTTTACGGACGATGATGAACGCCAAGCTGATGCAACTCATTATGCTGTTAAAAATGGTGCTTATGTTTTCGGTTCTGAATCAGGACTATACTCAAGCGATGGTACATGCACGGATATTCACTGTTCAACCTACTGGTGGCTCCGGTCGCCGGGCTATCAACGTAACGAAGCTGCGGCAGTTAAGTGTGACGGTTCCATCTACGTCGATGGCGATGATGTCAACGCCTCAGGAAACTCGGTTCGTCCCGCTTTATGGGTGAATTTTTAGTGATTAGTGATTAGGATTTATGTTAAAAAAAGCCAGATCCTAATCTAATTTTAAACTGTTAAAAGCGTCATTCTGAGGGATAAACCCCGCGCGAGTGATGCGCAAAACCCTCCGAGGCGTATGAAATAGCCTCGGAGCGGCGGCGTATGAAATAGCCGCCGCAAGCGAGCCGTATTGCCAATAGAGCCGTGTCGTGACACGGCTTTATTGGCAATAGGCGAGCCCCCATATATATATTTCGATAATGACGGAGCCGTGTTTGACCAGAAAAAAGCGGGTTATGACACGGATTTATTGATATTGAGCCTGGAGAAGATGTTCCCCGGAGGAGACCGGTATGAGCATGAGGAGGGAGTCACCGGTCATTTTAACCGTTGTCATATCGAGAGATTTTTTATCGAGCCAGAGGTCGTGAAGGGTTCCGCTCGAAGTTTTGCGCGGCAGAGCGATGGTGTAGTAAAAGTTTGCGGTCGGCATGTCGAGTTTGACATCGAGGACTTTGGTCTGCGGATGGAATGCGTAGAAGAGTTTTGTTTGTTTTCGGATGGTGTAATGATGCATGAAACCGCGAGCGGAGGTTATCCAGATGTTGCTGTCTTTTGCAAACTGGATGAGTTCGAGCCAGGTTTCAGGGGAAGTGTATGAGGGGTGATTGAGCATGGTATCGGCGTTGAAATGCGCGGTAAGAGGCTCATGGAAGGTTGTTTCGGCTTCGGTAAGGAGTTTAAGAGCGGCATGAGGCGGGATGGTTTCAAGGCCGACTTCGTCGTTGATGACGATTGGAAATTCATAAGTTGGGAGCGGGAGGCCGTTTCGTTCGATGGGGAGGAATGGAAAAGCGGAACCAAAGAGATAGCCGAACTGTCCAGGCTGGGTTGGGGCATAGGAAAGATCGATTTGACACTGAGCAGCAGCGAGTTTTCTAAAAGCGAGTGTGTAATCGTGTGACCAGATTGAATTGGTCATTTTGCAGGAGAGGATGGGCGCATTGAGTCGTTTTGAGACGGCGTTTTTCTGATTGATGATGTTTTGTTCGACGACGACGGGCTGGAAGAAAGAGGGGCCGTAGGGTTCATAAATGCGGCCGGCAGGAGGGCGAATGAGACTCACGCCGAGATCGAACTGACGGGATTTCCATGTTTCGAGGGTTTTTTTAGAGATTTTTCCTGGGGTTGTGAGCCATGTGGATTCGATATTGAGGGAGTCTTCGTATTTTGCGGCTTCGAAAGCGCGATCGTCGAGAGCGCCGGTTTCGTGAGAGAGAATAAGTGCGGAACGAGCGGCATCGGGGAATGGCCAGATGAGCGGCATAGGTGCCGCATAGAGGATAGAAGTAATGACGTGACTTTTGAGGAGGTCGGCATAAGGGATGGTATTTTGCCGGAGTTTGTCGTTTAGGACGAAATCGGAAGAGAGGGGATTTTCTTCGGTTTCGATGTCGAAATTTTCGGAAGGGCGTCCTTGTTGAAGTGAGGTGAGGGCTTGACCGAGGTTGAAAGCGAGTACGAAAACGAATCCTGAGCCGACGTTTCGTCGGTAATGAGCAATGGCGCCGTCGAGTTCGAGCAGGAGTGCATCGGGCGGGAGTGTTTCAGAATCGAGTGCATCCAGTCGAATAATCTGCGTGTCGAGAGGAGTGTTAAGCAAGTGGTCTCGCCATTGTCCGGCCAGAGGAGAGTTGGGGGCATCGGTGAGGTGTTTGATGGCGGAATTGATTTTTCCACGTCGTTTGATGGCCGTGAGCGGAGCCCATTCAGGGGTGGGCATTTCGATGACGAGAGAGGCACCTTTTTGAACCGCCTGTGAGACGAGTTGAATCTGTGCATCGTTGAAGGATTCGGCGGTTTTTTGTGGGATGACGATGAGTTGAGCCTGGAGCGCGGCGGCGGATTGAATGTCGTGAGTGAGGGCGATGGAGAATGTGCCGACGTATTGAGAGAGGAGGTTGTACCAGGCGATGGCAAAGTTCATGTTTGAAAACGTCTGTGCGTTTTCGGTGCCATCGGGCAGGATGAGGAGCGTTGCGGACTGCCCGAGCTGCTGAGGCATCATGGCTTTACCGGTTTCATCCTGAGTTGAGATTGTGAAAGGGAAATGGTGCAGGAGTGCGGCAATTCCGATGACAAACAGAATGAGCAGGAGGATAAGGTCGAATTTAAATCTGTGAGAAAATGAATTGGACATTAGTGATTATCGCATGAAGACTAATTATTCATAGATGATATCGATGGCATTGAAGCCTTTATTGAGAGGGACGAGGACGCGTTCGAAGGATGAAATTGTGATACTTTTTCCTGTGATTGTGTCGGCCAGAACGGCGTCTTCGCGAACGCGTTGGAGGCCGTGTCTGGCCTCGACGTAGGAGCGATCAGCGATTTTTTGCGGGACAGTAATGCTCATTCCGTTTTCTGGAGCGAGCATTTCGATGCGCAGGACGGTGGATTTTTTCCGCCCGACCTGCATTTCGGTGAGACGGGTTTTGAGTTCAGCCGTGTCGCGAGCGCGCATGAACCTGAAATAGCTTAAAATACTGGTGATCCAGTGTTTGTGTTGAGTTGCGATACGATAGACGGACTGCCATACGAGGAAAGCCTCGGTGACTGGTTCATTGATATAATAAGCGGGGTTGAAAGAGACACTGATTGGCTGGTGGAGGTCTTTTTCACTGGCGACGATGAATTTTTCGATATTTTCAGCCTGTTCGTTGTTTTGAATGACGGGGAACATGACGGGAAATTCGAGGATGTTGAAGATGAGTCCGTTTGTGTCGATGGGCATGAAAGGAAAGCCGGTAGAGAAGGCATATCCCGGTTCATTGTCAGGAGCGATATAGGAGGCGTCAGCGCGGAAACCTGCGGCGGCAAGGATGCGGAAAAAGTGTGAGTATTCTTCGGTCCAGAAACCGTCTTTTGTCTGAGAGATGACGACAGGGGTATGTTCATCGAGTCTGGCTTTGAGCATATCGAGCTGTTCTTCGACGTTGAGCATTTTCCAGACGGGAGAGAATTTGAACCATCCGATGGGGTCTTTAGCGCGGGTATTTGGGTCGAGTCCGGCGTCGATGGTCAGGCCGATATCGGCGTGAGTTTCGTTGAAGGCATCGAGTGCGGGGTCGGACATGGAAAGAGGTGCGGAGACGAAGAGAGTGGAAGAGGCTTTAAAAGAAGCCTCGTATTGGTTCATCCAGATGGCGGGGTCACCGAGACCATTTTCGGGATGAGAGACGATGAGAGCGCCGTCCATTGAGTCGAAGAAAGGCCAGAATGCGACGACAGGCGAAGCGTCATTGAGGACGTTGTATATGAAGAAACGTTCGATGATGTCGGCGGCCGGGAGAGCCATGGTTTGTGGCTGAGCGAGATCGGAGGTGTGGAAAGAGGCTGTTTCCTGACGTTTTCGGAGATTAAAATCGTCGAGAGGACGTCCCTGCTGGAGGGAAGTCATGAGCATACCGTAGTTGAAATCGACGGTAATGACGCGGCCTTTTCCGTAATTTTTAGAGTAAATGACGGGGACGCCGTCGATGGTCATCCATGTGGTAGCGTCCTCGAGAGGGCCAGCAGAACCGATGATTTGGGTCTGATTGCTGAGGTTGATTTGGGTCAGAGCCTGGAGCTGTTCAGAGGGCATTCCGAGTGCGTAAGTGAGATTTTGAGGTGTTCTGATGCCGCCTTTACCGTCGGCCGAAGCGAGGTTTCTGAGGGCTCCCGATGGCATTTCCATGATGACGGTGCCGCCGCGTTCGAGGAAGCCACGGATTTTGGGTGCCCAGGCTTCGCGTTTAGCGGCCGACTGAGACAGGATAATGCAGCGGTAGCGGTTGATGTCGGCGGCCTCGAAATGATCGCCCTGCATGAGAGAGACAGGGCCGATTTCCTGCTGGAACGTGTTGAGCCAGGCGAGTGAGAAATCGATTTGATTGAAAGAAGAGGCGGTTTCGGGGAAAGCACTGTAATCGACGACGATGAGGTATTCGCTTGAGGCATCGAGTTCAATGGAGACGCCCATGCTCCATTTGGAGTCGGTTTTCCAAAGGAAAGGGTGGATGCAGAAGTAAGCCAGAATGGCGATGAGGCAAATGAAGCCCCACAAACAGAAGCGAATTCTTCTATCGCGAATGATTTGATTTCTGCGCGACACGGTGCGGCCTTAAATGGAAATACGACCGCAGCTTCTGGCCTTATTTTGAGCCTTCAGACGATCACTCTTTGAGATGGAAGAATCTTTGGAAAGAGCTTTGTACAACTGACAGGCTTTTTGTTTTTTTCCGGAGGCTTCGAGAGCCATTGCTTCTTTAAGTTTAGAAGAGCCGGAGGAACTTCCTGTCTTGCCAGTCGTTTTTTTAGACGGTTTTTTAGAAGATTTTTTCTTTGAAGTGGTTTTGTGGTTTGGTTTGGTTTGGGGAACGGGTTCTGTTTCAGGCTCAGCCTCTGTTTCTGTTTCGGTCTGGATATCGATATCGGTTTCGGCTTCGTCATCCTCTTTCGATCCTTCAGGTATCCAGGCGACGCCGTAAAAGGCGCCATGCATCATGCTTTTTTCGAAGGCGGGTTTCATGTCATCGAGGAGGAAATCAATGCGAGCCATTGAGAGTTCAGACTGGGGTTCGTCCATGGGTTCTGAGGCTTGCATGGGCGTGTCTTCGGAGTCATCCGAAGAGCCGGAGACGCGAGTGACGATGAACATAACGATGATGATGACGATGCAGAGAGCGGCGACGATGCACACGACACCGAGGAGAAGTTTTTTTCGTTCGAGAACGACGTCTTCATTGGGGTCATCTTCACCGAGCAGGTGAGAGGGTCCGTCTTTAATGACGGTGCAATCCTCGGGTGCGATCGTAGGCGGTTTGTCGTCCATGAAAACGGAGCGAAGGGCGTCGCCGACGGAGGAAACGTGGCTGAGGATGGGGAGGATGCTGATAGAGCTTGGGGGATTGAGCGGGTCGGGCTGATTTGGGATGTGGACGTCGGATTCGGTCTGCATGACTTCGAGGGAGTCATTCATGGCGGGAACTTCGAGATTGGTTGCGCCGTCGCCGTCGAGGACGGTATCGTCGATATAGGCGTCGATGCCGCATCTCGTTTCGCCATTGATATCGTCGAGGGAACAGGCTTCGCCGATGACGATTTTGTTTTTGACCGGGGGATCGACGTCGGGGATGGATTGATAGGCGTCTTCGAGATCTTTAGCCATTTCGAGGGCTGTTGAGTAACGAAGGATGAGATCTTTTTCGAGGGCCTTGAGGCAGATTTTTTCGAGTTTAGGGTCGACGTATTTGTCGAGACGAGCGCGGCTTGGCGGGAGCGGATCTGTCGAGAGGATTGAAGTGGCCATATCGACGAGATTCTGTCCGGAGAAAGGCAGCATTTTAGTGAGCAGGAAGTAGAGGATGCTGCCGAGGCTGAAGAGGTCGGATGCGGGGACGACGTTTTTCCCGAGGACCTGTTCAGGGCTCATGAAAGCGGGGGTGCCGCAAATTGCACCTTCTTTGGTGAGACCTTCGGAGTCTCCGTCCGTAATTTTAGCGATACCGAAGTCGAGGACTTTAACGATTTCGTTGTTTCCCTGCTGAATGACGATGATGTTTGCGGGTTTGAGATCGCGGTGGATGATATTTGCGGCGTGAGCGGCGATGAGAGCCTGGCAGGTTTGGAGGACGATGTTGCAGATGCGTTTTTGAGAGAGCTGAGGCTTTGGCGGCTTCTGCATTGCGAGTTCGGCCAGTTCAGTTCCATCGAGACATTCCATGGCGATATAGGGTGCGCCGAGATGTGTTTTGCCGTAGTCCTTGATTTGAATGATATTGGGGTGAGAGAGGGAACTGGCGGCTTTGGCTTCGCGGTGAAATCGCGCGAGTATGACGTGATCGGAGATGAGTTCCTGTTTGAGGACTTTGAGTGCGATTTTTTGGTTGTGAGCGAGGTCCTGAGCTTTATAGACGATACCCATGCTGCCGGTACCGAGGATGGATTCGACCTTAAATTTTCCGTTGATGACGTTTCCAATGTAGGGATCTGGTTTCCCATCACCGGCTGCATCACGGAAGATGTGTGTACCGCATTTCTGGCAATAACTTGCTCTCTCGGGTACGATCGTGCCGCATTTTGGGCATTTAACTTCTGAATTTGCCATCGCTGCTCTGTATCAACCAAAAAAGTAAAGTATCCGTTCATCGAAACGGACGAAATACTTATCATAACACGTTTTAAAATAAAGAACAAACAATGGAAATCGGCGAGACTAGAGAGCATTTTGAAGAGAGAGCGAATAGAACTGCTGTCCGCAGGAAGAGTCATAAAGGTCTTTTGTGAAGACCCATGAGGCTTCAAAGGGCATGGCATTGGAACGTGAAGCGAGTTCGCGTAAGGCATGGAGGTTTTCTTGAGGTCTGGAAACGAAGATGTGCCGCCAGGTGCCATTTATTTGGACTTCAAGGATGAGCTTTTCGTCGCATGGCGAGGGGTTGTAGCGCGTGAGAAGTTCAATCGGAGCGTTGTAAATTTCGTGAATGCTGTTTTGGATGGCACGGCTTGTTTTGTGAGAAGCAGACCGGATGTTGTCGGTCAGTCCGTTTGAACAGCCGGATAAAAGGGCCGCGATAAAAAGAAGAAAACACAAAATGTGACGGCGAAAATTCATCTCGAAAAGACTCGATTGAGGACGACGAAAACCATCGCGAGTGTGCGAAGTCGAATGAAGAATTATGAGGAAATAAGCGGGAAAGTCAATGAAATTGGGGGGCGACGCTATCGGCGCCGGAGCGCCGATACGCGTCGTCGGTCGTGCTATCGGCTAACGCCAATACGCCCGGCCTGCACTTTTTTTTTAACAAATATGAACAAAATAGAGACGCGCGCGTTAAACGCCGTCATTGCCGTGAGGTGTCGTTTATGCGGCATGAAAAAAACAGCGCAGAGATGCGCACTTTGTGTTCAAAAAAGGTGAGAAAATGAAATTCACACGATATGCACTTGCGTTACTTGCCGCAACTGTATTGTTTAGTGCCTGCGATGATGATGACGAAGGCAGTTATACGAATGATTATGCCATTGGTGCCCCATGTGGTTGTGAAGGCGAACAGGATGGAAAGTATGATGGCTGTGTGGCGGTAGGCGTCATTCCTCTTCCTTCCCCGATCAATAATAATGATTTTTCCGGCAAAATTGTGGGATGTGAGGGCGTTGATATGTCGAAAGTAGAAGGCGGTGAGCTCGTTTGCCTTCGCACGATGCCCGAAAATGCAACGGCTTTTGCGCCTGCGACGTATTTCCCCGCAGGTTATTGCGCCATATCGGCCGTGAGCTGCACGGGGAGCGATACCTGGTGCGGTACGGTGAAATACGGTGATATCGATAAATTGAATTCCTGTCCGAAAGGTTCCGTTCTCATGCATTCCATCTTTGATTTCGAAATCATGCATGAAATGACGACGATCGAACAGAAAGTCTGTGCCCGTGCCTGTAAAACTGATGCCGACTGCAACGGTGACGGCGAGATTTCCTGCCTCAACAAAAATGGTAATAAATTCTGTTACAACGACAAAAATTTTGCATTTCTTGGCGATAACGTCACGTATCAGAAATTTTAATAGGTCAATAACTTGAAAAAGTGCGCATAAACGATTAAGAGCGCGCGTCAATTGAACTCATGTTTTCCGAAAATGGTGCATGTCGGTACTTTTTTCGGAAACTTTCTTTTTTATAAGGATTCCAAATGAAACTTACTCGTTCTCTACTCGCTCTTTCCGCATTAGCCGCTCTTTCTTTTGGTTTTGTTGCCTGTGATGATGACTCCGGTGACAGCACGCCACAAGAACAGCAGAAAGACCCGGATACCAAACAGTGCACCGCAACAGAAGCCAAATGCGTAGGCAATCTTCTCGTTTCCTGCAAAGATGGTAAAACGGAACAAGTCGATTGTTCCGCCACAAATCAGATTTGCCAGGTCAATGCCTGTGTTGCTAACCCGGGTGACGAGCCCGTGAAGTGCTCGGCCTCTGAGAATACGTGCGTTGGCAATATTGCCTATACGTGCAATGCCGAGAGCGGCAAGATGGAACAGAAAGATTGCGGCGCCAACGCGACCTGCACGGGTGCCGGTGAATGCAAGGCGAATAGCGGCGAGGGGCAGGATAGTGACACCTGCGATGAAGCTACATTTGCTCCCAAATGCAGTGGCGAGAAGATCACGGCTTGCCGCAGCGGCGTCGAAGTAGCCGAAGAGTGCCCGGCTGGTCAGGTCTGCGCGAATGATAACTGCGTTCCTAAAGAAGCTCCGGATGACGGTTCAGCTAAACTTGGCAGTCCCTGCAGCTGCACAGGTACGGACTGCTCAATCATCATCACGGGCAAAGAATTGAAAGATGCCATTAATGGGAAGGGGATCGGTGGCATAGCGTTGCCATTTCTTGCAAATATTCAAGAGACCGACCAGATCGTTGCCCCGAATTACTTCTCCAAAGATATCACGGGCTGCGAAGGCATCGTCGTTCCCGATGGCATGGCCGCAGGTTGCTTCTACACGAGCACGATTACGTTTATGGACAGCCTGACCAATGCTCAGAGCGTTTTTGCTCAGCTTGAAATGATTCTTTTATCTGTAGAAGCCATACCTGGTCTTGGTAACGCTCTTGCTGGGTTAGATATTGATATCAAGTCGATTGCAGCGGCAATTCAAGATCTTTTGGCCCAGGGGATCAAGTTTACGGCAAATAACGGTTACTGCATGACCGCCGACATCGATATCAAACTGGATGTCAAAACGGATGTTCCGTTCTCTGATTCCATAAAAATGTCGGTTGGTGAACTTGTTGTGATGGACAACGTGATCAAGCTCGTGAACAAGATCAACACGGTGGGAACGGATCATGCGAAAGCCAAATCAGCGACCTGCCCGAACGACGGCCAGCTTTTGTCGTTTGAAGCGAACAGCGACTCCGATCTCGGCGGCGCAGCTGTTGGTTTCGATATGTGCGTCCAGAAATGCTCGACGGATGCCGATTGCCGTGCAGCGGATGGCTACAAATGCATTGAGATGCCGGCCAATACTACCGATGTTGACAATGGTACAAAAAGCGCCAAGGTTTGCTTCCCTGAAGAAAATATCACATACTTTGAGAAGATGACGGAACAGTTCGACGCCCTTCTTCCGAGCGATGATGCCGAATAATTGTTTGTTTTTCCGGGGCTCAGCCCCGGACTTCGCTTAAGGGCAGAGCCCTTAAGAAGCCGCGCCGGGTCCCCTCACCCGGCGTTCATCATTTTCTGCCATAAAATTGTGTAATAATCCGGTTTTCACCAATTTCTGCTCATATTTCAGTAGATTTGTGAATTAGCCGTCACTCCTTTTATTGTTGCCATAAACTTTCCATCACGACTCATCCAGTAATGATGAAGTCAAGGGTTTATGCGGCAGAGAGACGCCTGTAGGCTTTGAACACGGCTTTCGTATCCTGAGCGCGTGCAAAAGAAATTAAAAAAATCGGCTGCCGAAATGTAACAAATGATTTTCGATGGCATCATATAAAGTGGGGAGTTTCATCCGTCCGGTCTTACCGTGCTCCTTTCTGCCGGAAAAGGAATGAGTTGATTGTCAGAGAGGACGGGATGGTTTTGGATTTTAATAAGGAGAATGTATGTCGATGGAAATTTTGTCTCCGAAACTGGATATTGTTTTTAAGAAGATATTTTCTGAACATTTGGATTTGCTGCAGCATTTTGTTGCAGCCATGATGTCGATTCCTGTTGAATCCATCACACATATTGAATTGATGAATACGGAACTGATGCCGGAGGATGTCGATGCCAAATTTAGTCGTATCGACTTAAACCTCTGGGTGAATGATACGAAAATCGATATCGAAATTCAGGTCAGACGATTCAAAGGCTTCAAAGAACGAACGCTGTTTTATTGGGCAAAGCTGTACTCATCGTCATTGAAGTCAGGAGACAACTATTTGACTCTACCAAAAGCTGTGACGATAAATATTTTGGATTTCAATTTGTTTGAACACCGTAAAGAGGCGCACACCGAGATTGTCCCCGTGATAAAAGGGACGGATGAAATCTTCTCAGATAAGATGCACTTGCACTTTTTTGAGCTCAGAAAAGTTGTTAAACTCAGTCAAAGTGAGATGTTAAAAACAGACGAAACGACTTCGTGTGTCAATGCGAATGAATCGCTTAGCCCTGCGATGAAATCGTGGCTCAATTTTCTGAATTCCAAAACCGAAGAGGACCTAAAAATGTTCGAGGACGATCAAATCCTTCATAAAGCCACGTTGATTCTTCGAGAACTCAGTGGCGATGAAAAATTAAAGGAGCAAGCCAGAATGCGCGAAAA
>JAZRVP010000200.1:0-9396 GCA_045599245.1 Myxococcota bacterium | reverse complement strand
AATTCAAAATGCGGCTTCTGCATACGAGCATTTCGAGTCGTATCAGCCGTTTTGTATCGATGATTTTTTGCGCGCACACAGTTACATCACGCATCATGCGATTTCTGTGTCGGGGCATTTTAGAACAAAAGGTGTGGGTATCCTCAAAGGGGGAGAAATCGTTCATCAGGGGGCTCCGTCGCATTGTGTACCACAACTCATGCGCGATCTTTTCGATTGGGCATCGCAATCGGATATCCATCTTTTGCTGAAGAGCTGCATCGTGCATTACGAGATAGAAAACATCCATCCGTTTGCCGATGGCAACGGTCGCATGGGTCGCTTGTGGCAATCCATCATTTTGGCACATTACGATGAACTCTTTCGCTTTATCCCCATCGAGTCACTCGTTTATGAACACCAGCAGGATTATTACGATGCCCTTCAAAAATCCCATGAATGCGGGCATTGCAATGCCTTTGTCGAGTTCATGCTCTCGGTTATCGCGAAAACACTTGATGAGGTGTTTGTTCTGTGGAACGCCGAAGGCCGTCCGCTAAGAAATCGTAAGGTGACAGATAAGGTGACAGATAAGGTGACAGATCTCGATTACCAGTTACTTGAACAGCTTCGAGCTTGTCCCAGTGCAACTCGTCAACAGCTAGCAAACCGCTTAAATGTCAGTCCCAAAACCATTGCGTCACATATCCATGACCTCAAAGCAAAGGGCCTTATCGAGCGCATCGGCAGTGACCGAAAAGGCTATTGGAAAATCGTTCCGTCGTAGATACGCATCATTTTGTCTCTCTGCCTCGGTCAATAGCTGCACAGCAGAACAAATTGTAAGCGCATGAATGCAAAGCGTTCGAAGCGCGATGCAATCAGGTAGTCTTTGTACACAAATTCTGTGTATTGATGCGCCTGGAAGGCGCCGACTTGAATAACCGGGGGTATCGAAGGCGCAGCCAAGATGCGCCCGGTAAAGTGACTCTCATCCCCCTTACCCGCGCGACACTGAACGAGCTCTTTCACTCTTAACATTTGTGGAGGCTGTAACCAGATGATTCCCGAGATTACACAAGAGAATGTTCATATCTTTATTCCCCTCAAAGTATCGAAGATTTGTTCGGAATTATGCCGAACAAAACACATTTCGGCCATAGAGGCTGTGCAATTGTTTTATGCTTCGCAAACAAGTGCCATGCTCGCGGATGAGTCGACAAAAATGTGGTGCGAAGGTTGGGTGAGTATTTACGAAGCTTTTATGGATGAGTTAAATTCACATGAATAACGAAGATAAAATTTTTTGGCTCTCATGGTGTATCGAAGAATATGCAGCCGACCAACATCTGCGCTCATGCGAAGTGGCAACTCTGTTTTCTGATGCGAATGTCTTTGAATTTCTCGATCAAAATGCGGAAATCCTGCATACACAAGGTAAAAGTTATATTCTGAAAACAATTCAAGGTTTCATGGAAAATTCAAACAAAAGTATTTAAATTGTAATAAAATGCAAGACTCGCAAACAAAACTCACATGAGCACAAATACCGCAAATAGACAGATAAGACATAAGGAGATGGGAGTATGAGTGAAACAACAGTAAAAGATATTTGTTCTATTAAAAGTGGAAAACGCCTCCCAAAAGGATGTGATTTTTCGACAGAAACCACAAAGTATCCCTATATTCGTGCGCGAGATATAAAAGATGGATATATCCATACAGATGAATTGGTTTATGTTGATGAACAGGTTCATGAAAAAATTAAAAAGTATATTATTAATGCAGGTGACATCGCAATTACTATTGTAGGGGCTTCTATTGGAGATGTCGCTTTTGCCTCGAATGAAGTTGATGGTTATAACTTAACAGAAAACGCAGTAAGGTTAACCGAATTTATTGATGGTGTTAATTCGAAATACGTTTTCTATATCTTAAATTCAGAAATTGGACAAACATATATGAAACAGGTGGCTGGAGGAGCAGCTCAACCGAAGTTGGGAATATATAAGATTGAACAAATTCCAATACAACTACCAGATGAACAAATTCAAAATCGTATTGTTGAGATCCTCTCCGCCTACGACGATCTGATCGAGAACAACCAAAAGCAGATCAAGCTATTGGAAGAAGCCGCGCAACGTCTTTACAAGGAATGGTTTGTGGATTTGCGTTACCCCGGGCATGAGGACGTGCCGGTTGTGGATGGCGTGCCGGCGGGGTGGAGGCCTTGTATTTTGGGAGAAGTGATAGCATTCAATCCAAAAGTATCTTTAAGAAAAGATAGAATTAAACAATGTGTGCCTATGTCGGCTTTAAGCACCAATTCTATGATATTAAATGCAGCTGAATTTATAGAAACAATGTCTAATTCGGGAAGCAAATTTCAAAATGGCGATACACTGCTGGCTAGAATTACTCCATGTTTAGAAAATGGTAAAACAGCATATGTATTTGGGTTAAAGTCTGATGAAGGGGCTGTAGGCTCTACAGAGTTTATTGTGATGAGGAGCACACAGCTCAATTCATATATGGTTTATTTACTTGCACGAACAAGCGATTTTAGGCAGACTGCAATTAATAGTATGACCGGTAGTGATGGTCGCCAACGTGCTCAAGTTAATAAGATTAAAGATTATCCCTATTTATTGCCTTCAAAAAAAGTTATAAATTCTTTTTCTGAAATTGTAGCACCGATTTTTGAAGAGATTTATAAAAAGAATGAAATGAATTCAAGATTATCCCAAGCCCGCGATCGCTTGCTTCCGAAGCTGATGAGCGGAGAGGTGGAGGTGTAAAATGTGCGAAAATCGAGGCCACAAACGGCGAATCTATGCGTTGCCCGAGCAGGCCACTTGTGCAAAATTTGCACAAGTTGAGCTTTCTCCGGCGAGGGATAATATGGCGATCAGAATACATTCACAAATTTATAGCTTATACAAGCTAGTGAGAGCTAAAATATAGCTTTAAGGAGGAAGTTTTATGGCTAACGATTTGACGGTATCCCGTCTTGACAGACAAAACATTCTTAACAATGCACTTGCAGTTGAAGAAATTCAAAATACGGTTGAAGTCAAAGCCGTTCTTTGGAATGAAAAGTATTATCTTACCAAAGAAATGCTTGCGGCTTACTTTAATGTTGATGTGAGAACTGTTGAACGATATATTAGTAATTTTTCAGATGAGTTGAAGACAAATGGCTACGAACTGCTAAAAGGGAAGCATTTACAGACTTTCATTGAAGCATATGACGCAACATTTGCGACCGACATTAATGTCGGTCACAAAATTCGCTCCATAAGTGTCTTTGATTTTCGGGCATTTCTAAACATGGCAATGCTTCTGACAGAAAGTGCTAAAGCTCGTGCACTAAGACAGATGATATTGGACGTCGTCATTGATTTAATTAATCGAAAAACCGGCGGTGGTACAAAATACATCAATCAGCGTGATAAAGACTTTGTCTTTTCATCCCTGCAGGAAGATGATTATCGCAGACAGTTTACCAATGCTTTGCGCGATTGCGTGGCTGAAAACAGATATAAATATGCACATTTCACAGATATGATTTATGTCAGTATATTCCGTGAAAAGGCGAAAGAATACAAGAAAATACTTGATTTGAAAGCAAGCGATAAGGTTCGTGATACATTTCATCATTGCTGTCATGGATGGAACTTATGAAATGGATGAAGAATTAAAGCTTGATATTATTCATGCAATAGAATAGTGATTCAATATGCGCTATGCTTATTCAAAATGGCTGCGGCATCCAGCCGCGAATCTTTTGAGGATATTCTAACCGGAGCCATGCGCTTTCGCGCATAGCCCCGGTTATGCAAAACATCGGCTTCCAGCCGAAAGTGTTTGTTCACATTAACCATACCAGAACAATAAAGTTTGAGATTATTCATACGATAGAATAGGTTAGGAAAAGGGCGTATGCGCTTGCGCATAGCCAGACCGCGAAGCCGTATTGCGAAGCAATAGGCGAAGCAGGGCGCCGTATGCAATAGGCGCCCCCCAAGCAAAAATACCCTTAGCCGCTTAACCCAAAGACACCGTCCATGAGCTACGATTATTCAGAAAATATCCTGTCATCCGGAGAACTGGCTTAGACTACTATCGGAATTTCCGATAAAAGTACTGTTGAAACTGGCGGAGTTACCAAAGAAACTGGCGACTTTTTTCGAAAACGGAGTTTCCGTGGTATAATCCAACGATGCTAGTTGAGAGAAACTGGCAAATTTGCAGGTTTTGCTATGAGGTATCGTTATGGAAAACATTAATGCCGGAATCATTGATATGCAGCTGACGGGGATTTTAAAAGGACATGCAGAATGGTTTGATGGCTATAAAACCGACGAACGAAAGCGAGCCGCTGCATTTGTTTTGCTGTGTATGAGCAGTTTGCTGGGGATTTCCCAGAGTGAAGCCGTCGATATGCTGACCGATGGCGGAAATGACGCTGGTGTTGATGGGATTTACGTCAGCGAAGTGTATGATAACGAATTTACGGTCACAATTTTTCAGGGAAAATATAAGAGTAATCTCAAAGGCGATGCAACCTTCCCAGAAAATGGTGTCCAAAAGTCCATCAATACCATTCAGGTGCTGTTTAATCCGCGCACAGCATGTGATTTCAATCCGAAGTTGAGGCCAAAAGTCGAAGAAATTCGATCGCTGATCGGGGAAGGAAGCATTCCAAAAGTCAGAATTGTTTTGTGTAATAATGGTCTCAAATGGAATGAACAGGCTCAGAGCTGGATTGATGATGCTCAAAGAGAGTATCGCGATCGCGTTGAATTCTGTTATTATAATCACGATTCAATCGTCAGTGTTTTACAAAAAGTTAAATCGATTGATACGCCACTGACACTGTCTGGAAAATACATGATTGAAGACATGAATTGTGTGCGTGTCTTTACAGGGCGCATATCCGTTCAGGAAATTGCGGCATTGTTTGATCGATATGGAGATTCTCTTCTTCAACGAAATGTTCGCCGCTACCTCGGATTAAATGATAACCGAGTCAATAGTGCCATACAGGAAACCTTGAGTTCTGATAAGTCTGATCGTTTTTATTTTTATAATAATGGCATCACGGCAGTTTGTGATAGAATTGATTATAATGCATTTCAAAAGGATGATATCAAAGTTAATCTGAAAAACTTCCAGATTATCAATGGGGGGCAGACTTGCAAAACGATTCAGAAGACATTATCAGGCCTTTTGCCAGGATATGTTGGTAAAGAGGCTTATGTTATGATTCGTATTTATCAGGTTTCTGAGGACGACAAAGCCCTGGCTCAGGATATAACCTTTGCCACAAATAATCAGAATCCCGTTGATTTGCTTGATCTTCATTCAAACGATGCGATTCAATACGAACTGGAAGCTGGCATGAAGTCTCTTGGCTATCAATATAGAAGACAAAGAGGCGTAGAATCTGCAACGGATCATGTCATAAATTCTCATCAAGTTGCTGAGGCCGTGTTAGCGGTCTGGCGCAGAAAACCACACCTGGCAAAATTTAGACAAAAGGATCATTTTGGTAGTTTATATCATGAAATATTTGACAATTTGAATGCAGCACAAGCCGTTCTGGCTGTGAAAATATATCAGACTGTAGAAACAAAGAGAAAACAGTCATCAGAGTCGGATTTTGCTTTTTTAGCCTACGCTTCCTATTATTTATCTATGGTCGTGGGGGATTTGCTTTTGGCTGATATTCATGAAGCAACGATTACACCCGGCAAGTTTTTGGCGCAATTAGAGCAGTTTGAATCCAATACAGACGCTTATTATACACGTGCCGTTGCGAAGATGGATAAAGCATTAAAAACGTGTTATGGCAATCGAACGCTTTCTCTGCAACAATTGTCAGCTGCTTTTAGAAGAAATGATTTAATAGAAATGCTCGAACATCTGTAAGCGTTAAGTATACAATGGATATTGTATAGAAATATGCGTAAAATGGGAGAATGGCGTATGCGCTTGCGCATAGCCAGACCGCGAAGCCGTATTGCGAAGCAATAGGCGAAGCCGGGCGCCGTATGCCATAGGCGCCCCCATGCAAGAATATCCATAAGCCGCTTCATCAAAGGACACCGCCCATGAGCTACGATTATTCAGAAAACATCCTCGTTCAGGAGAGCGCAGGGCATCTTTTAGAATCGGAGCTCGGGTGGGAGGTTAAGTTTGCGCATCAAACGGAAGTTCTCGGAGAAAATGGCACGTTTGGGCGTAAAAGTTATAAAGAGATTCTGCTCACGAGGTATTTCAGAGAGGCGTTAAAGCGCCTCAACCCGTGGCTCACGCCAGGGCAGATCGACGAAGCCCAGCGCAAGCTGGAAACGCATCTTTCGACGGCTTCTCTGCTTCAGATCAATGAAGAGAAATATTCGCTGATTCGCGACGGCATCCCAGTGACGGTGAAGAAACCGGGCGGCAAAACGGAAGAAAAACGAGCGGCGGTCATCGATTTTCAACGCGCCGAGAACAATCATTTTCTGGCGATTAAGGAATTGAAGATTCACGGTGATTTATACCGCAGGCGCACCGACATCGTCGGTTTTGTCAACGGCCTGCCGCTATTGTTTGTCGAGCTGAAGAAGAACACAGTGGACGTTCAGGATGCTTATACAAATAACTATACCGACTATCAGGATACGATCCCGCATTTGTTCTATTACAATGCGTTTCTCATCTTATCGAACGGGACGGAGGCAAAAGTCGGTACACTCGGCAGCAAGTATGAGTTTTTCCACGAATGGAAGCGATTGCACGAGCAGGAACAAGGCAGCGTCGCGCTCGAAACGATGTTGAGAGGAATTTGTAAAAAAGAGAATTTTCTGGATTTGTTCGAGAATTTCATTCTCTACGATCACAGCGGCGGCCATACCTCAAAGATACTCGCTCGAAACCACCAGTATCTCGGCGTGAATGAGGCCGTCAAAGCCTACGAAGCCCGCAAGCTGAACAACGGTAAACTGGGAGTGTTCTGGCATACACAGGGGTCCGGCAAGAGCTATTCGATGGTGTTTCTTGCGCAGAAAATCCGCCGTAAATTCACGGGTTCGCCGACGATCGTCGTGCTGACGGATCGCGAGGAACTCAATAAACAAATTTCGGATACGTTTGAAAACTGCGGTCTGCTCGGAAAGACGAAATCCAGCCAGTTTATCGCGACAAGCGGCGATGATCTGGTGAACAAACTGAAAGGCAATCCCAGTTTTATCTTCACTTTGATTCAGAAATTCAATCAGCCAAACCTGGAGCCGATTTATCCGGATCACGACATCATCATCATGTCGGATGAGGCCCACAGAAGCCAGTATGGCATTTTTGCCGAAAACATGGTGTCGTTGCTGCCGACCGCAGCGAGGATTGGGTTTACCGGAACACCGCTGCTGTCGAGTGATAATATTACAGAGAGAACGTTTGGCGGGTACATCTCGGTTTATGACTTCAAACGCGCAGTCGAAGACGGTGCAACGGTTCCGCTGTATTATGAAAATCGAGGAGAGCGAATCCAGGAGATCAAAAATCCAGATATTACGGATAAAATATTGGATGCCATAGAAGCCGCCGATTTGGACGCCGATCAACAGGAAAAGCTGGAGCACGAATTTAAAAAAGAAATTCATTTGCTGACCGCGCCGACGCGATTGGAAGCCATCGCCAAAGATTTTGTCGGCCATTATTCCGATCTTTGGACGAGCGGCAAAGCCATGTTTGTGTGCTTAAACAAAGTCACCTGTGTGCGCATGTACAATTTTGTGCAGGAATACTGGCAAAAAGAGATTGCGGCATTAAAGAAGGCGCTCAAAACGGCATCTCAGCAAGAAGCGTTGGAATTGCAGCGCAAAATTGACTGGATGCAAGAAACGGAAATGGCCGTTGTCGTGAGCCAGGAACAGAACGAAATTCAGACATTCAAAAAGTGGGGACTGGATATTCAGACGCATCGAGTCAAGATGGAAAAACGCGAGCTGGATAAGGAATTTAAGGATAAAACGAATCCGCTGCGCATCGTGTTTGTCTGCGCTATGTGGCTGACGGGGTTTGATGTGAAGTGCCTGTCGTGCCTTTATCTGGACAAGCCTTTAAAAGCGCACACTTTAATGCAGACAATTGCACGCGCAAATCGAGTTGCCGAAGGCAAGAGCAATGGGCTGGTCATCGACTACATCGGCATTGTAAAGGCGTTGAGAAGAGCTTTAGCGGATTATACCGCGAACACGCCGGGCGGTAACGATCCGACAGTCGATAAGGAAAAATTGATCGAGAAGATACAGGAAGCCATTGCCGGCGCGGAATCGTTTCTTTCCGAGCGTGATTTTGCGTTATCCAAGCTGACTGCTGCGAAGGATTTTGCAAAGCTGGCGCTTTTGCAGGAAGCGGCGAATGTGGTTTGTGAATCGCCCGAGAGCAAGAAAGCGTTCTCTACTTATGCAAGCGAAATGGGTCGTCTTATCAAGTACCTGGATCGCAATGATATAGAACCGGAGATGAAGCAAAAGAAGGATGCAATTGGTGCGATTTACGGTGAACTCAAGAAGAAGCGCAAGCATATCGATAACGTGGATTTGATGGTTCAAATTAACGATATTATGGGCGAATATATCCAGATTGAGACGTCGCCAGAGGGACAGGCGCCTTCCAGACGATTCGATATCAGCCAGATCGATTTTGATTTGCTCCGTCGTGAATTGGCCAAATCGAAGAAAAACAATCTGGTCATCAAAGATCTCTGCGAACTGATCCAGTGCAGATTGAGTGGTATGATGAAAGCCAATCCGGGGCGAATCGATTATTACGAACGCTATATGGCGATTATCAATGCTTATAACAGTGAACAGGATCGAGCCACCATCGAAAAAACGTTTATGGATTTGATGGAGCTGGCAAACAGCATGACGCAGGAAGAACAGCGTTACATTCGTGAAGGCTTTGAGAGTGACGAGGAATTGTCGCTATACGATCTGCTCTTTAAGGAGGATTTATCCAAAAAGGAAATTCAAGAGCTCAAGCGTGTTGCTGTGGATTTGCTGAAAAAGATTAAGGCGAAGATTGCCGAGCTCGATCATTGGACAGATAAACCGGAAACCAAGGCGGTTGTAGATAATCTGATTCGAGATACGCTTTGGGAAGCCTTGCCAGAAAGCTACGATGACCACGCGATTAATCTGTATCGCATGCAGATTTATGAATATGTGTATACGAGATATAGTGCGGTGGGGTGAGTGGAGTTGTGGAAAACAGGAGTCATAAGGAAGGGCTGAGCAATTGTTTTTTGGGGCTCTGCCCTGTCCTCAGTTTGCAATATGAAATGTACTTCGTTTCCCGAGCCTGTCGGCTCTCCAACTCGTTCATTTCATTTGCTCACTGGGCTCTGTGGTTTTCGCCATTCAC
>JAZRVP010000199.1:0-18430 GCA_045599245.1 Myxococcota bacterium | reverse complement strand
CGAAAGAAATGGTTTTGTTTCATTACTATCACGCTATAAGGCTGTTAAAGCATAGCAAAAGAACCGCCGTGTACTGAACGGTACGCACGGTGGTGTGAGAGGTCGGCTAACCAAATAATGGTTAGCCTCCTACTCGATTGGATAAATGAAGTGCGTGGGGCTGGGTAAAAAAAAAGAGACGTTCAAACGAACATCTCTTCATTGTTTCAAACAAAAAAGGCGGATTAGAGACCGGATTTAATCTTCCACTCGTCATTTTCTTTGATGAGGGTAATTCGGTTGGTGTCATTTTTAGACTGCCAATAGGACTGACCGGCGACTTCGTATCTGAAATTCCAGATGTACTGATAATCGACGTGATACTCCATGCCTTCTTTTGTGAGCTGTTTGACCTGGATGATGTATCGAATGTCTTTGACGGACTGTGAGAGGTAGTCGTTAAGGATTTCTTCAATGCGTTCGTTTCCGTAATCGTCAGCGAGATCGTCGGTTGTAGAAGCATTCTCGTAATATTCGGTGGAAATAATGGCTTTGAGAGTCTCGATATCCTTGTTTGAAATTGCGTCGCGGTATTTCTGGACGGTTTTAAGGATTTCCATATTTTCGTCAGAATCCTTAATTTTGGCTTCGTCATCGATGGAGAAAAAGTATGGCTGATCGAAGTCTTTTGTCTGAACGAGTCCGGAGGCGCAAGCGCAAAGGGGACTGGTGACAAGGATGAGAAGTAGGAAAAAACGTAATTTAGAGCGCATCGAAAATCCAGAAAAGAGAACGGCCAAACTGGCCAAGAAAAGGCGCCGTAATTAAGAGCTAACTCGATTTAAAAGCAAGTTTTTAATGCGAGTGAAGGGAGAGTTTTTTGAAATCAGGAGAAAAAGGAAGGAAAGAAGGCAGGGAGAGTGTGACGGTGGGCACAAAAAAGCCCTTCTAAAAGAAGGGCTCAAAGAGAAGAAATATTCCCGAAAACTAGTGTTGAATGAGAGGAATCATGGATTCGGCCTGAGCGAGCATGAAATCGTCATCGACGTCCTGCCATCTGAGGCTTCCGATATCCTGGACAGCCATTTTACCAGTTTTCATGAGCGTAGCGATTCCCTCAGACAGAGAGCAGTCGTGTTTTTCGGAGGCGTCAGCGGCCTGTTCAAGTGCGTTGAAGAGCGTTGGAGTGCAGATGAAAAGACCTGTATCGACGGCGTTGAAATTGTCGATTTTCTTTCCGATGGAAGCGACTTTTCCGTCTTTAACGAGGACCTTTGTGGCGTCGTCCATGTCGAAGACGTCATTGAGTTTGTAATCGACGCAGAGCAGTGCGCCCTGTTTTGGAGGGACGGTCTGGGAAGCGCGTACGAGCATGTCGGGTTCGAAGATATGATCGGCCATGGTGAGGATGAAGTTTCCAGCGATGGCGTGTTTAGCGCAGAGCACGGAGATACCGTTTGATTTTCTGAATTCGGCATTAAAGACGAAAGTGAGTTTAACGGGAATATCACGGCAGTCGTGACGGAGCGTTTGTTCAAGGATATCGGCGTGATAGCCGGTAACGATGATGACTTCTTCGATACCGCATTTAGCGAGATGCTGAATATTTCGTTGGATGAGGCTCATGCCGCCGACGAGTTTAAGAGGCTTGATATCGTCAGGTGTTTTTGCGAGTCTGCTGCCGAGTCCTGCGGCCAGAATGACGGCCTGTTTAGGCGTTTTGGAAGCAGCGGCATATTTTTTATGACATGATTTTGTCAGTTCAAGCATGAGAAACCTCACAAAAGGAAATAAGAACTGGTGCGGTCAAGCACCAGTGGATAGAAAAGTTGGATAATTATTTATCCTCTTCGGCGTAGTAATCGAGGCCGAGGTGGGTAATGAGTTCTTCGCCCATGATGTAGCGAAGTGTGTTTTTGTATTTTGTTTTCTGAACGAAGAGGTCGTGTTCTGGATAAAGGCCTTCGCGGACTTCCGGGCTCTTGAAGAAGAAGGAGAGCCATTCCTGAATGCCGTAGAAACCGCAACGCTGAGCAAGATCCATGCTCAGAGCGATATCGAGAGCGACAGGAGCGGCGAGGATGGAGTCACGGCAGAGGAAGTTGATCTTGATCTGCATGGGGTATCCGAGCCAGCCGAAGATATCAATATTATCCCAGCCTTCTTTGGCATCACCGCGAGGCGGATAGTATTCGATGCGAACTTTATGGCAGTAATGGCTGTAAAGTTCAGGGAAGGTTTTTCCATCGAGGATGTGTTCGATGACGGAGAGTTTGGAGACTTCTTTTGTTTTGAAGGAGCCTGGATCATCGAGGACTTCGCCGTCGCGGTTTCCGAGGATGTTTGTGGAGAACCAGCCGTTGAGGCCGAGGCATCGAGCGCGCAGGCCGGGAGCGACGATAGTTTTCATGAGGGTCTGACCTGTTTTGAAGTCTTTACCCATGATGGCGACTTTTTCGCGAAGAGCGAGTTTGATGAGGGCTGGTGTGTCGACGGTGAGGTTGGGGGCACCGTTTGCATAGGGAACGTGGCTGGAGATAGCTGCATAGGCGTAAATCATGGACGGGCTGATGCGAGGATCATTTTCCTTCATGGCCTTTTCCATGGCTTCGATTGTCTGATGGCAGTCTTCACAGGGGGTGTAGCATTCTGTGGAGCCGCACCAGAGCATGAGAAGACGATCGCAGCCGTTTGCTTCTTTGAAGTTTTTGATGTCATCTTTGACCATCTGGACGAGGTCCCATTTGGTTGCAGCGACTTTGGCGTGTTTAACTTCGATATTGTGGCAGTAGTTGTGATCGAAGACAGCGTCCATAGGCTTGATGGCTTCAAGCTGAGCGCGGATGGGATCGAGATGTTTGTCTTCGAGAACGCCGGAACGTTTGCAGACTTCATAAGCATTTTCGCCGTGAACATCCCAGGCGCCGAACACGATGTCTTTAATGTCTGCAAGGGGAACAAAGTCTTTAATAAGGGGGTTGCGTTTTTCGGTGCGTTTTCCGAGACGAATACGGCCCATCTGAGTGACGGAGCCGATCGGGAGACCGTTTCCGGCGAGGATGTCGAAAACACCAGCGATCATGGTGGTGGAGACAGCGCCAAGACCAGGAATCAGAATACCAAGTTTGCCGTTTGCAGGTTTAACATTAACACCGTTAGCCATAACTACCTACCTCTAAGATTAAATCCCGGGACAATTGCGGGAAATCAGTTTTGCCGAATCCGAAACAGCCGTCCTGACTCGTTTCAGAAATAATGTCGGCACGAAAATTGTGCGGGACGCAAATTGGCAAAAGTCGTGCCAATAAACCGGCGTATAAAAAAAGAGGAAAAAGAGAAGGTCATGAGTATGCGAAACGCGCTCGACAAATGCCGGGATGCGTTGTATTTGCGTTTTGCAATGAAGGCGGGGGAAGTGCAAATATTTGGGGAATTGGCGAAATTTTGGGGGAATATGGATAAAAGGTTTTCCAGCAGGGAAATGAGAGATGATATTTAGCGAGCGTAAGGAATTTCCGACGGAAACGAGGTGGATAAAGTGTCGTCAGGTTGGTCCGGAAGAGGCGGCCGAGATTCCTATTTTTGTGTATGCCGACGTATTGGAAGAGTTGGCATATCATGCGAGTCAGCGTGGAGCGTGGGGCATGGTGACGGGGCATGGGTATGTGAAACCAAAATCAGAAAGTTTGACGCCGGAGGATAATAGCGGACAGAAAGAGTGCGATTTGGAAAAGTCCGATACGATGTCATCCGAAAAAGTGGATAAAGCACAATCCAGTTTGAAATCGGAAGAAGAAAAGGATGAAACGGACTACGTCGAAATGACGGCTTTTCGGGATGTTTTTTCGGCGAAAGATGCACTTGATTATGCGTCGTACCTTCGGCGGATGAAATATTACAGGAAGTGCGACGGGCCGGAAGTCGTTCTTGGTGCGGTGTGTATGATTCCGGAAGAGAGGGAATTGATGCTTGAGGACATGTTGTTAATGCGCACGTATTTTGGAGCATCGTTTCAATTTTTGATGTTTGTTCCCGGCAATGGCAGGGAAGCCAGGCTTTGGCGTCTGTCGGCGGATGGGGAGGCATTTATCGAGCAGGGGTATAAAGTTCTGACCCTGGATGAATGCTGAATAAAGTCGATAGATAAAAGTCCAAGAGTGTTTTAGTATATTAATGGACGCGTTGAAGGAATGCGGCCGTATTCCGAAACGAAAAGAGAAAGAAGCGAAGAAATCGCGAAACTGGGGAGTGGGATATGACAGAGATTATTGATGTTTTTGCGCGCGAGATATTGGATTCACGAGGGAATCCGACGATTGAAGTGGATGTGGAGCTTGCGAATGGTGCGCATGGTCGTGCGAGTGTTCCGTCGGGGGCGTCGACGGGGTTAAGAGAGGCCGTGGAGCTTCGTGACAAGGATATCAAGCGATATGGCGGCAAAGGTGTTCACAAGGCGATCAATGCGATACGGGAGATCATTGCGCCGGAGATCAACGGAATAGATGCGACAGCGCAGGATTTAATCGATCGGATGATGTGTCATCTGGATGACACGGAAAACAAGGCGATGCTTGGGGGAAATTCGATTTTGGCGGTGTCACTGGCGGTAGCGAAAGCAGCTGCGGACAGCCTTGAAATGCCGCTGTACCGCTATTTAGGCGGTGTCCAGGCTAACAGTCTTCCAGTTCCGCTATGCAATATCATCAATGGTGGGATGCATGTGGATAATGATTTGGACATTCAGGAGTTTGCGATAGCGCCTGTTGGTCTGCCGTCATTTAGCGAAGCGGTTCGAGCGTCAAGCGAAGTGTTTCATGCGATGCGTGCGCTGCTGCACGAAAAAGGGTTTTCGACGACGGTTGTTGATGAAGGCGGATTTGCGCCGCAGATATCGCATTCCCGGGAAGCGCTGGATCTGATCATGGAAGCTGTGACAAAGGTTGGATACAAGCCCGGGGTTGATTTTCTGATAGCGCTGGACTGTGCAGCGAGTGAATTTTATTGTCCGAATGACAAGATTTATGAACTTCGAGGAGAGGGCTTGAATCTGACGAGTGACAAGCTGGCAGAATATTACGACGAGACGCTCAAGGGGTATCCGATTCTGTCGATCGAGGATGCGTTTGATCAGAATGACTGGAGTGCGTGGCAGAAATTCACGGCGAAGCATCGTGGGATACATATCATTGGTGATGATTTGTTCGTGACGAATGCAAAATTGCTGCAGCAGGGCATAGAGTCGCGTTCTGCGAACGGGATCGTGATCAAGCCGAATCAGTGCGGGACGCTGACGGAGACGCTGGATGCGATTAGGACGGCACAGAGAAATGGCTTTACGACGATCATCAGTCATCGCTCGGGTGAGACGGAGGATACCCTGATTGCGGATTTGTGTGTGGCGACGAACAGCCGCATGGTGAAGTCGGGCGGAATGGCGAGATCGGAGCGTATCGCGAAGTACAACCAGCTTCTTCGCATTGAAGAAGAGTTGGGGGAAGATGCGTGTTATGTTTCAAAATACGCGATTCATCCGAATGAGACGTAGCAATGACGGGAAGCGAGTTTACACCGTGGCCGTGTCTTGAGCTCAAGCAGTATCCGCTTTCATCGGACTGGACGGACAGTTTTCCGATGAAGCGGCTTTCGCGGTATCGTTACATTCATGTGATCAATGCGACGCGGACGTTTTTTCAGGAAAAAGAGATGCTGGAAACGTACGCGCAGTTCCGGCAGTATTCGTTTGTGCAGGGAAATGTGTCGAATGCGAATGCGATGGATTTTGAGTTTTTTTACAGCATGCTTTCGCACGACTATCCATTTTTTCTAGGGCACAAGCAGACGGAAATTCAGGCGTCGTTCAAGATTGATTCAGAGAAACTCCAGGGGATGGATATCTTGAAGAGTTCGCATTTTGACCTGTATCGAGTGGAACAGGCGAGAGCGGGCTTTGCGAGGCTTCAGAGTTTGACGAATCCGGGGATATTGACGGGATTTGTGTCACTGACGGAGCGTCCGAAGGCAGGGGATGTGATATTTGGTCGTCTGATGCCTGTAGGTTTGATACCGAGGGCACTGGCCTTTTCGTTTGTTGAGCCGTGGGACACAGTAGATCCGTCGCATGTCGAGGGGATATTGGAGACGTTTAGACGGCAGTATGAGGCGTTTAAGGAGAAGTTTCCGGAGACGACGACGCGCGCGTTCATGAAGATATGCGGGTATCATTTTTATGAAGCGATTCAGGCCAGGGAGTTGATACCGTTTTTGAATGAGAAGCTGAAGCATTTGAAGGATGAGGTGGAAGTCAAGACGGTGTCGTACATCTTTACGGATCCCGGGCTGATGCCGAAACTGGCTGAAATTGAGGGCATGAATGTCATAAATGACGGAAAGAAGGGAACGACGTGGCTTGGAACGATAGGCGTATGTGAAGACAGGCATGTTCCGGAGACACTTCGGGAAGCGATCGTGACGAAAGAGGATCGGACGATAGAAGTGACGCTGTTTATGCGGGATGCCGGAAGGAATTTTTTGCAGGAAGTGTTTGAGCCGAAGTTCAAGAAAGCGAAGACGATACGCAAGGAGCATGTACATGATGAGAATGAGACGTATCGTTCATTGAGGCATTTGTCGCTGGTGCATCGATAAAAGGGGGGCATTGCGTATGCGCGCTGCAGGCGCCATAGCAATGCCGAAAGCACGGCGTATGCCGCGCAAGCGGCATAGCGTGCGTTTCAAAAAGTTGAAACGAGATTGAAAAAAGGCATTTTGAGGTGTAAGAAGCTGGGGTCATTTCATTGTGAGATGGCGAGAAAACTGAACTGTAAGCTATTTTTAGGAGAAGAAAATGGCAGTTAAAATTGACGTCGATGGTTGTGTAGGTTGTGGATCATGCGAAGCCGGCTGCCCGGCAGAAGCGATTAAAGTGAATGACGAAGGCAAAGCCGTGTGTGATCCGGATGCCTGCGTTGGCTGCCTTGCCTGTGTAGACAACTGCCCGGCCGGTGCAATCAGCGAAGAATAATCATCGATTGATTGTGAGATAAAGAGCATCTGCGCGTGCAGGTGCTTTTTTTGTATCTGGAGCGTGTGAAACTGGAGTGTGAGATGAAGCTGTCAGAATTGAGAAGGCGTGAAGATATCGATAGACATTTGGATGGAATGGTGTCGCGGTGCGAGGATGCATTCGGGGAGGTGGCGGACTTGTATGAGCATCCATTTTTCAGCGTGCTTGTGGGGCGAGGATTTTGCCGAGAGGGACGAAGATTTCTGGCGTGTCAGTATCGACATACACCGGTGAGTGGGCGGAGATTGATGCAGGGGGCGGCTGTTGATGTGATGGCGTGCGGAGCAGTGTTTGAGCGCATGCTTCGTCGTGTGAGCCGGGTGAGGTGTGAGGGGGATTTGACGAAGCGAATGTGGCAGCCGGGCAATCAGCGAGTGAGGATGTTTGATTTTGGGAGTCGAACGATAAGAACGTGGACAAAGGAGGGGTTTAGCGAGGCGGGTCTGGCGCGCGAAGTTGAGTTGAGGAAGGCGTATTCCGGAAGATTTGAGTGGATGCTTCCTGTTCGAGTGGTGGATGGTTTTGGGTGTTTGTGTGTGGAAGAAGGACTTTTGGATGCGTATGGGCTGGAGCGGGAACCGGCTTCGAAGCGTCGAGCGATGGGAGAGCGCAAAGCCGCAGAAATACTGGATGAAGTGCATTCGATCGCGCATCGAGTGGTGAGCGGTGTCGAGTATGTGAAGGAGAAGCGTGAGGCATATCAAAGGGCGAAGTTGCGGATGCATGCGAGGTATGGGGGAGTGAGTTTTGAGCTGGTCGATGCGGGGATGTCGAAGGCGTTTGATGTGGTGTCGAGGGAAAAGCATGTGGATGTGAGTCTGACGCATGGAGATTTCCAGCCGGGGAATGTTTTGATATCAAGTCGGGGTGAGGAAGGGGTGTGGCTTATCGACTGGGAGGATGCGTCGGAGAGGGCTAGTGTTTATGATGCGATGACGTGGCGTTTGAAGAGCCGTCGTCCGGCGGGATTGAGTGAACGTGTGAAGCGGTTTATGTCAGAGGAAGAGGAGAGTGTGTTTGAGCTGAGGTGCGGCAAAGAGGTTAGTTTGTCGTTGTGGATGATAGAAGAGTGGATATGGTTATTTGAGACCTCGGTTCGAGAGGGAGTGGAGAGGCTTCCGGAGGGGGTGGCGGTGCATTTCAGGGAGTTGTCGAGGAGCCGGGGAAAATAATGTATCAATCAGAGGTTCACTGGGGAACTAAACAAGAATAGAGATGTAATGTATGTGTATGTAAGTATTATATATAACAATGAATAATGTAGTGAGAATGGGTTTGGGGGGGGGAAGAAAAAGTGAAACAAATTGAAAGAGAAACGTGTCAAAAAAAAGCGCATTTTGTTTTGTTTTATGTGAATTAGGTTTGTATATTAGAATAGGTTGTTTTTGTCTGTAAGAGTCGGACAGGATCATGAGGAGAAGAATATATGAAGAAGTATTATGCGGCGGTAATAGCGATGGCATGTTGTCTGATGTCGGGGTGTTCGGATGATAGCAGCGGAAGTCAGACACAGCCGAGTCAGCCGAAAGACGAGTGTCCCGGGGTCGATCTTCAGACAGATAAGAATAACTGTGGTGCATGTGGAAAAAGATGTTTAAACGACAGAATATGTCAAGAAGGCTGGTGTGTAGATCCGACGACGAATTGTCCCGGTGTGAATTTGCAGATAAGTAATGATAACTGTGGTGCGTGCGGGCATGTATGCGAAGATGGAGAGCAGTGTGTTGATGGAGAGTGCAAGCAGAAGTGCGGTGCAAACATCAATATGCTGGAAGACAGCAAGAACTGTGGAGCATGTGGTTATGCGTGTCCAGTGAATAAGCGATGTGAGAAGGGTGAGTGTGTATCGAATGACGAGTGTACGACGGAGAAGATGAAGACGGACAATGCCAACTGTGGGTATTGCGGGCATAAATGCGGGGACAATTCGATATGCAGTGATGGCAGTTGTGTATGTGAGAGCGGGTATAGTGACTGCAATGATGACGGGATATGTGAGACAGAAGGGGAATGTGAGTGTAATATTGGAGATGAAGAGGAATGTTATACGGGGCCGGAAGGCACGGCAGGGGTAGGAGCCTGTAAGAAGGGTGTATATAAATGTATAGCGATGCCTGGGACGGGAGAACCGATGTGGGATTATAACACATGTGTTGGCCAGGTGGTTCCGAAGTATGAGTATACATGTTCGAAAGAGAATTTGAATCTGGATGAAGACTGCAACGGCAAACCGGATGCGGGTCAGGATGAGGATGGAGACGGGTATCCCGTTTGTGACAAGGAAGGGAATCCGGTTGATTGTTGTGACAATGAGCACATGTGCAGGACTTTGCGACCGGACTTGATTCATCCGGGCAAGAGCGGTGACTGTCGTGGGAACAATCTGGATGATGACTGCGACGGCGTGAAGGATGAGGATGATTTTGAGTGTGATGATGCGGGGAATCCGGAAGGTCCGGGGGCGTGTGGTCCGTTTACGGATCCGGAGGACTGCAAGTGTGAGCCGATCAAGGAGAGAAAGTGCAGTTCGACGACGGACTATGATTTTTCAGCGTTGACGGAGAAAGCGGAGAGCGAGAAAGCGGCGTTGGCGTTATTGAAAGCGATGGATTTGTGTATTGATTTGGTGACAGAAGAGTCGGGAGAAGTAGGCTTAATAGAGTATTCGTTGAATCAGGCGAGTGGCCGGAAGGTGATATATGATGAGAATAAAAAGGCGACGGTGACGGATGAAGTGGATACGCAGGAAGTGTTTAAGGGCCAGGTGAATGTACTGAGTGGAATGTATGGCGCGAACAGTTCGAAGATTGAGCCGCGAATAGGCGGAACGTTTGCAGTGTTGTCGTCAGGCTTGGCGATAGATGCGAACAGCGGCGTGACGAACGACAAAGAGTGGTATGATTTAAAGAATAATGCGCGAGAATATATTATTCCTGAACCGTATGCGTCGGCGCATTTGAGAAAGAATTCGGATGGCAGTGTGAAAGTAGATGCGTATGGCCACAATGAGGTGAAGCTTCAGTCGCATCTGGCGTGTGGAACGAACAGCAAAGTGTATGACACGGTTCATCTGCATTTGAAGATGAGGGCACCGAAACTGGCGAACAGCATTCAGTTTGACTTTAGATTTTTCACGCAGGAGTATCCGTCGTACATCTGCACGGCCTATAACGATTTCTTTGTAGCGTTGTTGACGGACAAGGATGGCAAGCCGATCAACGGGGGGGACGGGAATATATCGTTTGACGAAAACAACAATCCGATCTCAGTGAACAATGCGTTGTTTACGGCGTGTGCGCCGTATAAGTGCAGTTCAGCGGGGTTCTGCAAGCCGAATGCTACGTGTAACAAGACGACGAATGAATGCGGAAATTGTAGAAAAGAAGAACTCAACGAGCTGTATGCGTATTCGAAAACGCCATATATTGGGAATGGCACGTATATGACGGAGTGGCAGGATATGAGGGATTCGTTAACGGGAGCGGACGGCGTTGAAATCAAGGGCGGAGGTACGGCATGGTTGACGACGAAAGCGCCGATAACGCCGGGAGAGGTGTTTAATCTGGATATTTATCTTTGGGATACCGGGGATGCGCGATTTGATTCGTCGTTGATACTGGATAACTTCCAGTGGAATTGTGACGACAAGCTGTCTCGAGCGGGCACGGACTACGCGAGACCGCTGGATGAGGATGGCAATCCTGTGTATTAAAACGATTTTTAGGAGATAGTGAGGTAAAAGGATGAAGAAGTCCCTGATATCAGCGATTGTTACGGTATCGAGTGTACTGATGGGCTGTGATGGGGCAGTCTTAGAAGCCCCGCCATCTCCTTTGAATGCGAATTGTCCGGAGGTGAATGTTTTAACGGACAATTTGAACTGCGGCGAGTGTGATTATCGTTGTTCGAAGGTAGAGCAGTGTGTATCCGGGCACTGTGTGGATATGAGTGAGAGCGAGTGTCCGGATGCAGATTTGAATACGGATTCAAAGAATTGCGGTGCATGCGGAAAGAAGTGTTCATCAAAGCAGCAGTGTGTGAGCGGTAAATGTGTGAAGAATGAGGATTCGGGGATAGATTTTAACACGGATCACGAAAACTGCGGGAAGAAGGGGAATGCGTGCAAGAAGAATCAGGCATGTTTGGGGGGGACGTGTGTAGAGAATGCGGCGTGTGCGGAAGCGGATTTTATGATGGACAGCAAGAACTGCGGATCATGCGGTGTTGTATGTGGTCAGAATACGCGATGCAATGGAGGCAAGTGCGAGTGCGATGACAATTATTATGATTGTGATGGCAACGGGACGTGTGAAACGGAAGGCGAGTGTGAATGCCATTTAGGGGACACGGAGCCGTGTTATTGGGGCAATCCGGAGACGGAGAATGTGGGGCGATGTCATGGTGGATATGTCGCGTGTTCAGTGACGGAAGAACTTGGAGCGGTGATGGATTATGCGAACTGCATAGGTCAGGTTCTTCCTGTGAAAAGTGCGAGTGATTATACGTGTAAGACGCCGGAAACGGATGATGACTGCAATGGTATTCCGGACAGTGAGCAGGATGAGGACGGGGACAGATTTCCGATATGCAGGGACGGGCGTTTGCTGGACTGCTGTGACAACAGCAATATGTGTGGGACGAATAGGCCGGATTTGGTAAATCCGGGGAAAGTTATCGACTGCAACGGGAATGAGCTGGATGATGACTGCGACGGGGATGTCGATGAAGATATTGCGGCGTTGTGTACAGATATCGATAAACTGTCGTGTGATCCGACGATAGATCCGGACTGTGATTTGTGTGAGCGGATAGAGAATCGGAGCTGCAGTACGGTTGGTGATTATGGATTTTTTAAGGACATGACCTCAATCATGTTGGATAACTACACGAAGAAAGCGGATAGGAAACAGGCCGGACTGGCGTTGCTTCATGCGATGGACGTGTGTGTTGGTGTCGTGACAAAAGAGTCGGGTCAGTCGGGGTTGATAGAGTATTCATTGTCGGGGGGGAAACGGGTTTCGGATGGCGTTGAAGTGGAAGTCAATGTCGGGCAGGTGAATGTGCTGGCGGGGATGCATGGTTCACGAGGTGAGATCAAGCCGAGAACCGGGGATACATTTGCTGTCTTGTCGACGGGCGCGGCAGTGGATGCCAAGAGCGGCGTGATGAACGATGTGATGTGGGACAAAAACTACCAGACGACCGAAGAAAAGGATGAGAATGGAGTCATCGTAAAGTCAGGCAAGAGTCTGTATAAGTTACCGGAGCCGTATTCGAGTGCGCATCATGGAAAATTGCAGTCTCATCCATCGTGCAAAACATCGAGTGAGATGTTTGATCCGGTTCATCTGCACATGCAGATGAGAGCGCCGCACACGGCGTATAATGTGACATTTGACTTCAGATTTTTAACGCAGGAGTATCCTGCGTTTGTATGTACGCCGTTTAATGACTTTTTTGTCGTGCTGCTGACGGATGAGAAGGGGAAATCGTTGGTACCCGGGCAGGCGGATGGCAATATTTCGTTTGATGAAGGTGGAAATCCGATATCCGTGAACAATTCGTTTTTTACGACGTGTGCGCCGTATCTATGTACGGATGGTCAGTGCAAGGCGAATTCGGCGTGTGATGCGTCGACGAATACGTGTAAGAATGCATGCGAAGCGAATTATGAAGAGCTGTATGCGTACACAAATACGCCCTATACGGGGAAAGAAACAGGGTGCAAGCAGTGTACACTTCGCAATGAGGCGCAAATGTGCACGGCGACGAAAGATGTATCGTGTACGAATTATATGGCAGACTATCCGGTTTGGGGTCAGGATGTACTGAATGATGTGAGAGGGGGAGGAACGGCGTGGCTGACGACGTCGGCGCCGGTCAGTCCGGGGCAGGTATTTAATCTGGATTTTTATCTTTGGGATACCGGGGATTCAGTCTTTGATTCGACGGTCATACTGGATAATTTCCAGTGGGGCTGTGATGAGGAGTTAGCACGAGCTGGGACGGATTTTGCGGGCCCAATCGAGAATATTCATTAATTTATATAATCTGCGGGTTGAGTCTTCAGGTTAAATGGGTATTGTCGAAGGAAACAAACGAGAAAAAGGATGTTTCTGACACTTGGAATAATCGACATCACGATCAAGCCGGCATCAGTGAGGGTATTGATATAAGCGGAAAAGCGCTTTGTGTATGTTGTCGGACACGGCAATTTGTTCAGAAGTTTCAAAGGGTTGAAACAGAAAAAAGGCACAATTCTTTTTGTTTTACCGGGATTGGGTTGTTATAAAGGGAATGTGTGTGGAATGCATAGATTTTCCGTACATTCCTTTCCAGAGTTCACAGAGGTGAAAAGAAATGAAAAAGTCTGTATTTGGTGCGATCGTGATAGCGGCATGTATATTGAGCGGTTGCTCGAATGACAGTGAGGGCATGATAACAGGCGGTGATTCCGGGACGAAGGAAAGCAGCAGTGCAACGAGTTCGAAATGCCCGGGGGTGAACCTGAAGACGGATGATAAAAACTGCGGGAAGTGTAACAATCGTTGTGAGCTGGGGGCGCAGTGTATATCGGGAAAATGTCAGGATATGACAGAAAGCGAGTGTCAGGGAGCCAATTTAAATACGGATTCAGATAATTGTGGGGACTGTGGGAATGTATGTTCCAAAAATTACCAGTGTGTTCTGGGCAAATGCGTAAAGAATGATGATACGGCGGGCATAGATTTGAACAAAGACAGCGCGAACTGCGGGAAAATAGGAAAATCGTGCAGCAGTGAGCAGCTTTGTGTGGATGGCGTGTGTGTCATCAATGCGGCATGCACAAATGCGACGAGCATGAAGACGGATAAGAATAACTGTGGATCATGCGGCAATGTTTGTGGAGAGAATTCGTCGTGTACTGATGGCAAGTGTGTATGTGAAGAAGGGTATGTGGATTGTGACGGCAATGGTTCCTGTGAGACGGAAGGAGAGTGTGAATGTGAAATTGGGTATACCGAACCGTGTTATACAGGAGCGATGGGAACGGAAGGAGTTGGAAGCTGTCATGGCGGTTATTATGCGTGTGTAGCATCTGATGTGTTTGGTGCTGTGATGGATTACAGCACGTGTGTCGGCGAAGTGGTTCCGAAGCATGAATTTACGTGTTCATCACCGACATCCGATGATGACTGCAATGGCATACCGGATTATCAGCAGGATGAGGATGGCGATGGGTATCCTGTTTGTAAGGATGGCCATGTGTATGATTGTTGTGACAGCAGCAAAATGTGCAATACGTCGCGGCCTGATCTCGTGAATCCGGGAAAAATGGTAGACTGCAATGGCAATGCGATTGATGATGACTGCGATGGATTTTTGGATGAAGATGTGAAAGTTGATTGCGGCGTTCCTGGGCTTGAGTGTGATCCGACGATAGATCCGAGCTGTCCGGGGCTTTGTGACATGATTGTGGATCGAAGCTGCAGCAAGCCGAATGAATATCCCTTTGCGACAAGCATCAATGATATTGTGAAGGGAAGCGGAATGGGGATGGTGACATATAATTCGACGCAGGCAGATCCTGCGCAGGCCGGACTTGCACTTCTGCATGCAATGGATGCATGTGTTGGGCAGGTGTCAAAAGAGTCGGGCCAGGCCGGGCTGATAGAGTATTCCGTTATGGGAGGCAAAAAGAAGTCCGGCGTAGAAGAACGTGCGTGGCTTGGTCAGATCAATGTTCTGAGCGGGATGTATGGCAAAAATGGAGCGAAGATAGAGCCGCGAGCGGGATCGACGTTTGCAGTCTTGTCGACGGGTATTGCGTTGGATGGTATGAGCGGAGTCACCAATGACATGATTTGGGAACCGTCAGTTGATTATAAGACCGATATGATGGGCAATATGTCATTGAATAATTCGAGTGATTATTTGTTGCCGGAACCGTATTCGACGGCACATAAAGGAGTTTTGCAGTCGCATAAAAGCTGCAAGACATCGAGCGATATCTTTAATCCGGTGCATTTGCACATGAAGATGCGTGCGCCTTCGACGGCGTACAGTGTTCAGTTTGATTTTCGTTTCTTTACGCAGGAGTACCCGGCGTTTGTCTGCACGCCGTACAATGACTTTTTTGTCGTGTTGCTGACCGATGAAAATGGCAAATCGCTGGATGATTCGCAGCCGGACGGCAATATTTCGTTTGATGAAGGCGGAAATCCGATCTCGGTGAACAATTCATTCTTTACGACGTGTGCGCCGTATTACTGCGGGAGCAGCCCCTACGCGATGTCGGCATGCAAAAGCAATTCATCCTGTGATATGTCGACGCAGATTTGTGTAAATAAATGTTCTGACGGATATAATGATTTGTATGCATATACGAATACCCCGTATACGGGTTCAAGAGATACCTGTAATGTATGTTTTTATAATGCGAAATCCGAAATAATATGCACCAATTATCCATGTTCGTCGAATATGGATGATTACGCGTTTTGGGGAACGTATGTTCTGGGAGAAAACAAGGGTGGCGGAACGGCGTGGCTGACGACAAAAGCTCCTGTGAAACCGGGAGAGGTATTTAATATCGATTTCTATTTGTGGGATACAGGGGATGCGATCTACGATTCGACGGTTATTCTGGATAATTTCCAGTGGGGTTGCGATGACAGCCTGTCGAGAGCGGGAACGGACTTTGCGCCGCCAATTATCAATATTCAGTAGGAATATGTGAGAAAAGCGAGTGGTGGGGCGTTGCGGGGTGTCCCCGCAATGGGGGTAGGCGCGTATTTGCTTTGCAAATAGCGCCGCAGGGGGCTTTGCCCCCTCACAAAAAAGATAATTCAAAGTGTGGTTATTCAAAGGAGGCAGCCTTCGGGCTGCTTTTTTGTTTTGGGATGAAAGATGTGGCGAGATGCATGTAAATGGGTTGAAAAGTTCGAGAAAAGTTGGCCTTGAATGGAAGCGGAGGAAATGTTGAGCCGGTATTGAATGCGGGGATAAATCCTTTTGTTTTATGGATGTGGATTGTATATTAAATTTGGAAGGGCATGGACTGCCGGACAGTTTGGAGGAAAAATGAAGAAATCAATGTGTGTGGCATTGGCTGCTGTAATTTGTGTGTTGTCTGGATGTGGGAATGATGAAAAGCCGCATACGACGCCGGAAAAAAATGAAACGTGTTCTGGAGTCAATGTCAAAACAGACATCAATAATTGTGGAACGTGCGGTCATGTGTGTCAGGCGGGGGAGCAGTGTGTTGGAGGAACGTGCACAGTAGTTAGTGAAGCATGTGCAGGCATTGATTTGAATACCGATAATGAGAATTGCGGCACATGTGGGAATGCCTGTTTGGAAGGGATGCAGTGTGTTTCAGGGCAGTGTCGGCCCGCGTGTGAGGGTGTTGATCTGAATACTGACAGTAAAAACTGCGGAACGTGTGGAAAACCGTGTGGTTCGACAAGTCATTGCGTTGGCGGCAAGTGTATAGAGAGTGGAGAATGCACATCTGAGAATATGTTGTCGGATAATCATAACTGCGGATATTGCGGGCATGAATGTGGTTCACATACGACGTGTGAACAGGGAATTTGCGTATGCGAGAGCGGATTTTTTGACTGTGATGGAAATGGAACGTGCGAGACGGAAGGAGAGTGTGAATGTCGACCGGGAGATACAGAAAGGTGTTATACTGGGCCTGCGAATACGGAAAATGTTGGAGAATGTCATGGCGGTTACTATGCATGTGTTGTGAATGAAGAGATAGGTGCATTTATCGACTATAATACGTGTATAGGTCAGGTTTTGCCGTCGTATGATTATGTATGTGATGCCAATCGTCCGAATCTGGATATGGACTGCAACGGGATTCCAGAGATGAAGCAGGATGGTGATGGGGATAGCTATCCGATTTGCGGTTCAAAGGGAGAGCTTGTGGATTGTTGTGACAACGAGAGGATGTGCAGGACGACGCGTCCGGATCTCGTCTATCCGGGGAAGGCATACGACTGCTATGGCAATGAGATAGACGATAATTGTAATGGAGTGACAGACGAGGATGTGGACAAGGCGTGTGATGATGGGACAACGTGCCTGCCGGATGAGCCCAATTGCACGGTGAGCTGTGAAAAGATTCCGGGAACATGCAGTTCAACCAATGATTATAAGTTTACAGCACGCGATGAGAAAGCGGACATGAGGGGGGCTGCCCTGGCGCTGGTCAATGCGATGGATGTGTGTGTGGAGCATGTGACGGAAGAATCGGGCAAACCTGGGCTCATTGAGTACAGCCTGACGCAGATTGGCAGTTCCAATTCGTCGTCAGGAGCGAGTGTGTACAATGGTCAGGTGAATGTAGTGGAAGGGATGTATGGTGCGCATGATGCGAAGATAAAGCCGCGTGAGGGCACAACATTTGCGATGCTTTCGACAGGGTATGCGATAGATGCGAATGATGGTGCAAGCAATGACAAGGCGTGGGATTCGGATGGTTTTGTGGATGAAAATTCAGATTTGGCAGCCATTCCGGAACCATATTCAAGTGCACATAACGGAAGGCTGGAGACGCATTTGGCCTGTTTCACACACAGTGAGAACAGTCAGCTGTATGATACGGTACATCTTCATCTGAAACTTCGAGCGCCGGAAAGTGTATTCAGTCTCAAATTCGATTTTCGATTTTTTACGCAGGAATATCCGGCATTTGTCTGCTCCGATTACAACGATTTCTTTATTGCGCTATTAACCGATGAGACAGGCAGGCCGCTTGTGAAGGATTCACTGGATGGAAATATATCGTTTGATGAGGCCGGCAATCCGATTTCGGTCAACAATGCATTCTTTACGACGTGTGCACCGTATCAATGCGGCATTGGAGGAAAATGCAAGGCGAACATGACTTGTAATCCGGATACGAATGAGTGCATTGAATGCAGGAATGGTTACGAAGAGCTGTATGCGTACACCAAAACGCCGTTTACGGGGACAGAGTCAAATGGCAGCAAGTACCACCCGGAAGCGTCAGATTGGGCCGACGATCTTCAGGATGTGAAAGGCGGTGCAACGGCATGGCTTCGAACGGAGGCGCCTGTAAAGCCAGGAGAGGTATTTAATCTGGATTTCTATATTTGGGATACAGGTGACCCGAGATACGATTCGACGGTCATCCTGGATAACTTCCAATGGGGATGTGATTCGAGTGTGACGCGTGCGGGAACAGACTTTGCACCGATGCAGGAAGTCATCCAGTGAAAGGCGTGCTGTCGTTACTATTCAACCGGGGCTCTGCCCCGAACCCCGCTGGGGCTTTGCCCCAGACCCCACCAAAGGACTGAGTCCTTTGGAATCCTCAATATTTTTAGATAGTATAAGCCTTTTGGGCTGCCTATCCCTTGTTCCTCGCCG
>JAZRVP010000198.1:0-30132 GCA_045599245.1 Myxococcota bacterium | reverse complement strand
TAGCGTGCTACGCGGCTCCGAAGAAATAAATATCTTCGGCAATAAATTTCTCTCTCGGGTTTTCTATTCCGGAATAGCTCAGTCGGTTAGAGCGGGTGACTGTTAATCACTAGGTCGGGAGTTCAAGTCTCTCTTCCGGAGCTTTTAAGGCTCAATGCTTTGGCATTGAGCCTTTTTTTATTCCGGGTCTGCTTTTTTTGTGGCTCAATGCTTTGGCATTGAGCCTTTTTTGTTACGAGTTACAGCTCAAGCTGGGGCTTGCGCGCGAGCAAAAAAGGGGGGATGTTAGTTAACCAAGCCCGTCTTGCCTGTGGCTTCGACGGAGCCGGTTATTCAAATGCTTGCAAATCCTCGTTTATCGCTAAAGAATGTCAAACCGGATCGCGCTTCGAACGCTTTTGCGGTTACTATTCAGCCAGGGGGTAATTCACAAATTTACTAAATATGGGCTGAACTCGGAAAATAGCGGATTATTTCGCAAGTTTCAGGCTGAAATTGACGAGAGCCAGTCGAGGCGTTGCAACGCCTCAGTCCCGGCGAATGGGTAGGCAGCCTAAAAAGTTTCTATGCACTTAAAATATTGAGGTTTCCAAAGGACTCAGCCCTTTGGTGGAGGCTGGGGCAAAGCCCCAGCGGGGTCCGGGGCAGAGCCCCGACTGATTAGTAACCTTTTGCGTTCATGTGCGGACATGCTGTGCATGTAATCAAAAAAAAAGGCGCCTGTAAGGCGCCTATAGTCGTTAAAAGTTATTAATTAATCGGGCATGGGATCTTCGCCGACGCGATCGATAGCGTAACGGGAAACACCAGTTGCTTCAACCTCGCTTTTAATGCCGTATTTTTGCGAGACCTGTTCGAATTCATCGAGGACGAGTCTCATGACTTCACGTTTCTTTCTAAAGGGCATGAAGGCGGATTTGAAGCCATCGACGACGAGGCGTTTGACTTCATCGTATGTGAGATGGAAGACCTGACAAGCGAGTTTGTACTCGTCGGTGATGGTGGTATCGGTGACGAGTCTGTTGTCGGTATTGAGTGTGACGCGCAGACCGAAATCCATGTAGAATTTGAGGGGATGATTTTCGATGGCATCGACGGCAGCGGTTTGAACGTTGCTCTTTAGGCAGACTTCGAGAGGAATTCTATGATCGTTGACGTAGTTTAGCAGGTCGCCGTCTTCGCGAAGTCTTGTGCCGTGACCGATACGATGGGCGTTGCAAGCGTGAATGGCCTGATGAATGGAAGCCGGGCCATAGGCTTCGCCGGCGTGTACGGTCGAATTAAGGTTATTTTTACGGACGTAAGCGAAAGCTTCGGCATGTTTTTCAGCCGGGTTATCGACTTCACCGCCGGCGAGGTCGAAGCCGACGACGCCTTTGTTTTTGAAGGCAACGGCGAGTTCGGCAAGACGAAGAGAAGTCTGAGGCGGCATGTGTCGGAGTGCGCAAATGATTTGTCCGCTCATAATACCGTATTTTTTCTTTGCCTGACGGAGACCGGCGGCGACGGATTCGACGATGACCGGGAGTGAGAGACCGTTTCTTTGATGTAGAATGGGGCTGTATCGGACTTCGATGTATCGGCAATTTTCGAGGGCTGCGTCTTCGGCGAGTTCAAAGGCTACGCGAGTGAGAGCGTCTTCGTCCTGGAGGACAAGGTTTGTGGTATCGAAGACGCGCAGGTAGCTTTCCAGGCTTTCGTGAATGCCGCCGATATTGAGAATGTCTTTTAGTTTGTGAGGATCGTATGAAGGCAGTGGAATGTTTCGTTCCTGAGCCAGATCGATAAGCGTTTCAATGCGCAAAGAGCCATCGAGGTGAACGTGGAGATCTGTTTTTGGAATGTCATGAAGAAAAGCATCCGAAATCTGGTTCATTATATCCTCCGTGGTAATTAAGATGAAAAATAAGCCCGAGATAGGCTTGTTCGGTCTAATCTAATGCGGGGGCAATGGGTTGGCAATTAAAAAAGCAAAAGAAGAGCCGGCGTATTGTCGTTTAGACAATAGGCGGCTGTGGATAGCGGTGCGTATGGCACATAGCACCGCCCTGAAAAAAAGCGGTCGTCGTATTGGCGCAAAGCGCCGATAGACGACCGCGAGGCGCGTATGGCACATAGCGCCGCATCCATTCATCCAATATAAATCGCAGTCAGACAGCGAAATCAGACGGGGACGTGCATTTCTTTGAGTGCGGAAATGACGGCATCACGAGCTTCGAGGGGGAAGCAGAGGCGAGCGACCTGTGAGTGAATTCGCGTGAGCATATCGACGATTGAGCTGGCTTCTGAGATGGAGACGACCTCTCCGGAGGGCTGTACGATGCGAATATCGGCGTTTGGATGGGATGTCGATTTTGTGTCCTGAATGAAAGGGAGAAGGGGTGCGGTTTCGGGGGCGTATGGTGCGAAAGCGCGGTTGACGGTGGTGTCGAGGACGAGGAAATAATCGGGATTGAGGCCGACGGAACGGAGTGCGTTTTCGAGAACGTCCCAGTTTCTGCGGACGATGGAACGGAATTCGTCGGGAATTTCGACGGTTTTGAAGAACTGTCGATGGAGAAGGTTTCTGGAGAGTGTTGAAAGGATTGGGTCATCGACGTCCTGCCAGAGATCGATAGCGGCCCATGCGTGTGCGTCGTGAACGCGGACACAGAGTTTCGGATCGACGCGATTTGTATTGACGATATCGCGAAGGAGCGAGCCGAGGCGTCCGACATCGAAGACGGATTCGTTTCCTGCGGAAGCGAGATCGGCGACACGTCTGAAGATGGATTCGAGCATTTTTTCCGCGCCGCGCACAGCTTTGTGATGATAGACCTGCTGATACATGTGATATCGGCTGATGAGATAGGTTTCAACGGCATGAATGGCGCGGAAATTGACGGTAATGCCGTCGTCGTCTCGATCGAGCATTTCGAGGATGCGGTCGATGTCATAGAGGTAGTTTCGGATGCCGGTCATGTAACCGTCCCGCAGGATGTAATCCATTCGATCGGCGTCAAGCTGACTGGATATGATGGGGTGATACCATTTATGGGATTCCTGAGAGATGCACTGGACGACGGCGTCAGGCATTCTGGGATCGAAATCGTGGAGGATTCGGAAGACGTCACCGTCTTCACGCAGGATATGAGCGCAGGTCATGGCTTCGTGATCGAAGTGACAAATGCGAGTGATACCGGATTCAAAGGCGTGACTGAAAGCGGCGTGACCGATGTCGTGAAGGAGAGCGGCTGCGCGAGTGACGGCACGTTCAAAGGGATCGCCGCCGGGATTGGCACTGTCGAAGATGCGAGTTGCAACGTGTTGTGTTCCGACAGAGTGACCGAAACGAGAGTGTTCAGCGCCGTGATAGACGAATCCGGCGAGTCCGAGTTGGCAGACACGGCGAAGTCGTTGAACGACATCGGTGTCGATGAGGGAGAATAACATGTGATCGACGTCATCGTTCATATTGAAATGAATGACGTTATGGATGGGATCACGAAAGAGTTTTTCGCGTTTAGATGTGGTCATGACTGGTGTTTTGGAATTTTTTTGAATTTGACACGATGTCGGGGTTAGAGGAATGTATCGTCGAAAAACAGCGACGAATAATTGAGGCATTATGTCAGGATTTGATGAGAATTATCAATTAAGCATTATCAATTAATCGTTTCTGTTATAGTTATTAGGAGCCTGAAAGTAAGGCTTATTTGACTGCAACAACAAGGAGTATGCATGATTGATACGTTATCGTCGTTGGGGGCCATAATATGGGATATGGACCCGGCGATTTTTCACATTGGCTCGTTTGAGCTTCGATATTACGGGGTGTTGTTTGCCCTGGCACTTGCCGGCGGCTATATGATGCTCAGGTGGCGATACAGAGATGAAAATGAAGATCCGGAAAAGGCCACAAATCTGACGTATGCGTTGATGATTGCGATCATCGTCGGGACGCGACTGGTTCACTGCTTTTTCTATGATTTTGATCGATACATGGCGAATCCGATCGAAATATTATATTTCTGGAAAGGCGGATTAGCGAGTCATGGCGCGGCTTTAGGCATTATTTTGACGTGTGTAATATATGATTATGTGTGGCGTAAGACGCCATTGCGAGTGACGGTTGATCGACTGGCATTCGGCATTCCGTTTGCGATGATTTGCATACGAATGGGGAACTTTTTCAACTCGGAAATCGTGGGTGCACCGTGTGATCCGAATTCCCCGATAGCGTTTATATTTACGCGATATGATGGCGTTCCGAGATATCCGTCGCAGCTGTTTGAAGCCGGCATGGGGCTGATTGCTGGTGCCATCTTATTTGGAATGTATTTTTATTATAAAAAACGCAATCGAAAGATGCCACTTGGTTTGTCGACGGGGTTGATCATTACGTCGTATTTCACGATGCGTTTCATTGTCGAATTCTTTAAGGAATATCAGATCATGGAGGATGGTGTACTCCAGAACAGCGGTCTTCGTGAAGGCCAGGTTTTGAGTATTCCGTTTATCATTGTGGGCCTTGCAATGCTTGCCATGTGTATCTGGGGACCGTGGAAAAATCAGTATGCTGAGATGTACACTCAAAAATTCCAGGTGAAAAAAACGGATAACACCCTGGATGCTTCAGACGATTCAAAAGATAAAACGAGCGAATCGAAAGACGTGAAAGAAGACGTTGTGTCGGATGAAGCGAAGCAGTCTACGGATGAAGAAAAGAAAGAAGACGCGGTCGAAGCTGCATCGAAGTCCGAAGATAAATAGATTTTGAGTTTTTATCCGGATGGAACAGAAAATGCCTCACATCGAATGAATGTGAGGCTTTTTTTATGGAATGAGAGAGGGAATGAACTAGAAGGGTTCGTCTTTGGCACTGTTGATGACTTCGTCGAGGAAAGAGGCTTTCATGGAACTGTTTCTTTCCTGGATTTCGCGGAAAGAAATGATGAGATCGACGGAAGGAATATCGGCTTCGATGGTGAGTTTTTCTTCATCGAGTTCGAAAGCGACGGGGGCCGCAGTATTATTGCTGTCCTGAGCGAGTGCGTAAGAGGACGGGATTGCGAGGAAAATAGCGGTACAGAGGAGGAAACGTTTCATCGTATTAATCCACGGTCATGCTTCCGGAAGAGTCGGAAGAAGAGGAATCATCGGAAGAAGAGGAGCCGAAGAGTGCCTCGGCATCGAGCATGGCTTGAAGTGTTTCGATGGCATCATCGGTTGTGTGAATATAGCCTTTTGCGAGGGCGATATCATCTTTGTTTGTCCAGTGATTTTGAGCGTTTTGGAATTGAGTTTTAGCGAGTTTGAGACGATCCATATCTTTCATACCGGGCAGATGAATGAGTTCGGTATTGAGATAGAGGGTACCGAGGGCGAAATCGACGAGTCCGTCATTGGGATCGAGGTCTTTGGCTTTTTTGAGAAGTTTTTCAGCTTCCGGTCCTTTGTCGAGGGTTTTAAGTGTATTTGCAAGATTGATGTATGCGCCGACGGTATTTGGATTGAGTGCGATGACGCGACGGAAGAATTCTTCAGCTTTCGTGTAATTACTGGCTTCGTAATAGATGATGCCTCGCATCCAGAGGGCTTCGAGATGATCGGGATTGATTTCGAGGACGCGATCGAGTGTTGCTGCGATACCAGGGATGAGAGAGACATCTTCTTCGCTCAAAGCGTCGTGAATTCTGGCTTTAAGGAAAAGAACTTCCGGATCATCGGGTTCGATTTCGAGAGATTCGCCGACGATAAATTCGGCGAGACGATAACGACCTTTTTCAAATTCAATCTGAGCGAGATAAGCACGGAGTTTTGGGTTAGCCTCATCGCGTTTGAGCAGAACACGTATGAGAGCGATGGTATCGTCGTATTGTTTACCGGCGATCATGCCTTCGATTTTGGCGTAATTGAGTTCGAAGACATCGGGATTTGAGGTGATATATGAATTTGCGGTGTTGATAGCGTTGCCGTAATTTCCGTTACGGATATCGATTCTAGCGAGCTGTGTGAGAGCGGGATAGAATTTAGGCTCGGCTCTGAGTGCATTTTCATAAGCGCCTCTGGCGTTTCCGTAATCGAGTTGTCGTTCATAAAGGACGCCGAGGTTATAGAAGCCGAGGAACGATTTGGAATTTTTCTGAGTGGTTGTTTTAAGAGACGAGATTGCCGTTGAAAGATTGCCGTCTTTAGCGGATTTGAGAGCCATTTCGACATCCTTTGCGGAGGCGTCAATGGCGTCGAAGTTATAGACGGAACGAACAGCTTTTTGAACGGGAGCGTCATCATCGACGGAATAAGAAGAGGAAGTCGATGAATTGTCTGCAGAAGTCGAGGATTTTTTAGATTTAGAAGAAGCGGAAGCCGCCGTATTTGTCTGCTTATTTTTATCGTTTCCCGAGGCGCAGGCAGAGAGAGAGAATGCGGCGATGAAAATCCAGATAAGGATGGAGAATTTGTTATGAAGAGAAATCATTTTGTTCCTCCTTTTTCATCGGCATTAAGTGCGGCTTCAGCAGCGGCTTTAGCAGCGGCTTCGGCGGCAGCTTTATCGAGTTCAACCTTTTTGAAAATAGATGGTGTGATGGTAGGCATGGCGCTATAGACGTTTTTCATCGGAGCGAGTTTTTCCTGATTGCTTGCAGTACGATCGAGCTGTTTCAAGCCATCGAGGCTCTTCTTTGTCCATTCCATGCTGATACCGGCCAGTTTTGAAGCATCAATCGCATTTTGATACATTTTAATGGCTTCATCTCGTGTACCGGTTGCCATATCGCTCATGGATGCGAGGAAAGCGAGGTGGTTGTCACTGCCTTCTTTAACATCGGTTGGCCGGCCGATGTTTTCGAGTTCATCGACGAGTTCATGCATCATTCTGGCGATAGCATAACGGGATGCGATACCCCAGATCGGGCTGTTATAAGTCATGACCTGAGCAAATTCATTGGCGATGCGTTTCATTTCGGTCATGTGATCTTTAAGTTGAGTGATCATGACCTGCATTTTGCCTTTAAATTTGACCTGTTTCCAGGCTTCGTAATCGAGCTCACTGAGAACGAATGCAGCTTTTGCGGCATTGTCTCGGCCGACAGAACCTGCGGAAGATGGTGCATTTTGATAGAGAGAACGAGCGGTTTCGTAGTCCAGACGGGCTTCTTTGTTGTTTTTAATGCTTCGATAGTGGTCGGCTTCGACGACGTAAGAAGCGATGATATAAGCTCGCATGGAGGGATCGGATTGATATTTTCGGCGGAATTCGGAGAAGATTCTCTGTGCGTCTTTAAAGTTTCCGAGTTCAGCATAAGAACGTCCGGCTTCATAGAGGAACTGAGGGGCATCGGACTGACCGGGGAAATCTTTGTGGTATCGTTCAAGCAGTGCGGCCGCGCCTTTATTATCTTGAACGAGAAGTTTAATTTTGGCCGCATTTCGAAGCGCATTAACGCGATATTTGAAGTTCTGATAGAGCGGCTTTTTGTTGTTGTATAGAGACAGGAAGCTATCGACAGCGGTTTCAAAGTCGAAGAATTTTTCGGCGTTTACACCGATTCTATAAAGTGCGTTGACGGCTTCTTCTGTTTCACCGTATTCCTTGATAACGCGACGATAGAGCTGCATTGCGCTGTCGTAATGCTTCATTTGTTCATAAGCATAAGCGGCATTGTAGAGGGCTCTGTTGTTGTGTTCAAACGTCGGGTTTTCATCGATAATGCGAATGAATTCTGCGGCCGCTTCGAGGTAGTGTTTGTTGTCAAACAGATTGAATGCCTTTTTAAAGAGGGCATTATATTTTTTGTCCTTGAAGCGTGTATTGACGATTTCATCAGATGCGGCACTGCCGAGCTGCATATTGGCGTAAGCATCGGAAAGTTCTGCAACTTTATCGAGGTCTCCGCGAAGTTCATATTCTGCAACGATGATATCGGCGGCACTGGCTGCGTGTTGTGATTCGGGAGCCTTTTCGATGATTTGACTGAAACGTTTTTCAGCTTGTTCAAAGTCGCCGTAGTTGTAATAAATCATCGCATTGTCATAGCGATATTGCGGCGCGAGTGCATCGGCACTTTCCGATTTGCCTAGTTTCGTTTCGATTTCACTAAAGACTTCACGTGCATCAATGAGCTTTTGAACGTCTTCAGGCATCGGTCGTTTGGCTGTACCACCTTTTCTGTTTTCGAGTTCTGCGGTGATGTCGTCTTTGGATGCGGATGTAATTGCGGATGAAAGCAGGATACTTGTCGGCGCATCCTTGAGACTCATTTTTCCGTTGTTTACACGCTCGATGAGTTCGGCCAGGGGCAGGGCATAGACGTATGCATCATCGGTTTTGGCTTTTTCTGTAATCTGATATTCCCATGCATCGGCGATATATCGGGCAGCATCCGCCTGAAAACGCGTGTTTTCGATGTCGCGAATGGTCATGAATGCTTCGATCGATTTATCGTACTGTTCAGAATAGAAATAGGCCTGACCGAGAAGATATCGGTAGTTGTAATTCTCTTCGTCGTTTGGATATCGTTTGACGAAGGTTGCCGTAATTTCCGCCAGTTCTTTATTGGCTTTGATCAGGTTTCGATTGGCCTCGCCAAGACTTTGTTCGGCAAGAATTTTTGCAGCTTCGGACGAACTCGGATCATTGAGTGTTTCGCGAGCGAGTGCGACTTCGTCTTCTGCTTTTGTGACGCGGTCATGATAAGACATGATCGAGTTTTTGAGTGCCTGTTGACTGGCGAGTGATGCTGCTGCGATGGCTTCGAGGTTGCCGTCTCGTTCCTGACATTTATACCATGCAGAGTCTTCACCAATTCGTTCGTCGATTTTGGCCTGCTCTTCAGCTGCTTTTTCCTGTTTTCCTGCGTAGTTCAACGAGGCAACGTAGATGCGGATGACTTCCGGCATGTCTTCGGCACAAGACCCTCGATTGATATAGGCTTCATAGGCTTCGGAGGCGTGATCGTATCGAGTCTGTTCCATCAAGGTATCGGCAAACTTGCGCAGAACTTCCGATTCAAACGGGACTCCGTTGTTGAGGTATTTGTCGAAACGTTTCATACCGAAATCGGGATCGATAGAAACATCATCGGAAAGATCCCAGTCTTCTTCTGCCAATGCTGCTGCCATGAAGTCGATTGCTTCGGAACGCAGTGCACTGCCGTTGGCAACATTATCGGCATAACCAACGAGTGAAATAAAGTCGTGGATCATGCCGTCATAATCTTCGGTGTAATACTCCGTCCATGCTTTGCGGTAGAGGGCTCGATCATAGACCGATGTATCGGGACCGAGGGCAACGGCTTCCGTATAATATTTGAGGGCTTCATCCCACATGATTTCGCCGCCAAGACCGAGAATTGCGTCCTGCGACCGCGAGAAATAGTATTCACCGATACGCGTGAGAACTTCAGCTCGGCGTGGACTGTCCGGATAAGCCGTTACGAGTTTCATGAAGGAATCTCGCGATTCTTCCATTTGGCCCATTTGGGACTGGCAGTATCCCTGCAGATAAAGGACGCCATCCATTTGCTCGTATTGTGGAAAATTCCTTTGCAGACGCGCCAGATAGTCGAGTGCCCTATGAAAATCCGGATATTCCATCGTGCCGGATTCATCTGACAAATACTCATCATCGGCTTTTTCATAATAAAGTCTGGCGAGGCGATACAATATATCGGCTGAAGATGGATGAGTCTCGCCGTAACGGTTCAGGAAGGCTTCCATGCGTTCAATAACATCCTGACGCATAATGGATTCTTCCGTGCGAAGAGTTGAAATGCGTTCAGAGTATGCGGCATCGACACTGGACAGTCTGTTTTGATAATCGGACATCAGGGAACGACGAAGATCGAGGCGGTAGGTATTGATTTCCGATTTATACCTTTGTGCCGCTTCTCGATAGCTTTTATACGCATCCAGCGTTTGGGCATCGACGCTCTGAAGCTGATTGAGATTGCTGTTTGTATCCTGGGCAACGGCATCGAGATGTGGCCAAAGCATGAACAGACATGCTGCACATATTTTGGCAACTCGATGTTTTCCTGTATTTATCTCATGAATCACGATCTGTTCCTCGCTGGTTCTGTTTCAATCATTCCTGACCGGATTCCTTGAGAAACTGTCTGAAATCCTGTTCCAGTACTTCGCGCTCTTTTTTGCGCTCTTCAATTGCCATAGAAAGGGCTTTGCTGCGAGCATCTTTCTGCAACCAGGCAATATCCACCATACCGAGATCGGCGTTTAATACCATGTCGCGGACTTGTTCATAGACCGCCTGCCAATATCGGGTTGATATTTCTCCCGCAGCCTGACCTACATCGGTTTTCATTGAAATATACCGAGTCTTTTCAGCCGCAACGAGATCTGCTTCCCGCTCGAGGCGCGCACGGAAATCCCGAACGCGTTCATTCACACTGTTGTCAATGGCTCCATTTAACGTATCAAGACGCGTTAATATATTTCTCTCTTGCGAAATCAGTTCGCGATATTCAGACTTGACATTCGAACTGTCTGCTTTGGCCCATCGCATTTCCAGTTCATTGCGGAAACGATCGAGGTTTTCCATGCCGGAAATCGTTTCTTCATCGGATGTTCCGATGATGCTTCTGAGCTGACTTATACTTGCTTCAATCGTTTTCTGATGCTGTTTTAATGCGCTCATGCGCGTTTCAAGACGATCGATTTCCGATTCAATCTCTGCTCTTTCATTATCGGTCAGACTGGTCGCTCGACCTCCGTTCAGCCACGATTTTATGATCCTGGTTCGATGCTTCAGGCTCTCGCTTTGAAGCTGAAGATGGTGGAATTTGGCTTCGCGCTCATCCCGCTCATTGAGCTGCATGGTCCTGAGCATTTCTCTTTCCTGCTGCGTTCGTGGAAGTCGTGAGACTTCTTCGGCAATCGGCGTGAGTGTGGCTGCTGAACTGTCAAAATCCATCGTGAAATTATATCCGAGCAGAAGGGCATGAATTAATATATCCCTCGATTTCATCGAATACTGCTGGAATTCAGGCAGATTGCGGATGCTCGCATCCGACTGTAGAGCCGCATTGATTTCCGCAACGATGGTTTCTGATGCCGACGTGTTTGCATCGCTTTCGGTCAGTGCATTGAGCATTTTTTCGACACGATTGACGTCTGTTCCAACCTCGACAAGACCTTTGGCGCGTTCAGGAACGATTTGTACGGAATCATACTGTTCGGCTTCAATGCTTCTTTGCAACTGAACCTTGCGGTTGTCCAGATTCGCCGCTTCTGTTTCCATCTGCGTCATGATGGGGGAAAACTCATCGACGAGCTTTTGATAGGATGCAACGGCATCGTCATATTGACCGAGTTCGCGTTTTAAATCGGCAAGCAAACGGCGCGTTTCCAACGCATGACTGTCTTCCGGATAGCTCAAAAGCAGAAGTTCAAATTTCTGTTGCGCAGCCTGATAGTCCTCCAGACGAACATGCGTCCAGCCCATTTCATACAAGACCGCTGGAAAATACGGGCTCGTCTCTGCAAGTTTCTGATAGCAGTCAATGGCTTTGCTCCACTGCGTCTGTTCATAATAAATGCGAGCTTGTGCGAGTATGGCCAAATCAATGACATCCTGACTCGATCTGAATTTGAGGGTCGTTCGACCGACGTTCTCAAAATGATGAAGTGCCGACTCCAGTTCGCGATCTTGAACATCGAGCACTCCGAGGAGGTATTCGGCTTTGACACTCCATTCATCCTGCCCGTTTTTCATGTTCTCAAGGCTGGTTCGGGCGGTCGAAAAATCGCCCTGAAGAAACATCGCGCGTCCCATGATATAGAGATATGCCGGACTTGTTGAAAAGTCAGACACATCGACGAGCGCATTGTTGACCTCGGCCCAGTCGCCGGTCTTTTGCGCAACCTGAAGAAGCAGCATGACGCCTTCTGTGCGCTCGCTGCCCGCCCCGTTTCTGAGCAAATCGATGAGATGCTTCTGGCTCAGTCGATAATAGCCGTCTTCATATAGTGAACGGGCCAGATTGAGTAGTGCCGACTGATATCCCGGGCGCCCTCTCCACTCTTCGTGTGAGACAATATCCATGAAAATATTGCCGGCACGCTGGTGATCCCCTGCCGCCTGAAGAACGAGTCCGTCCGAGAGACGGCTGTCGAGCGAGGGACGCTGATATCCTTGCGCTCGTTCTGAAAATTCGTTCGTGACTTCTGTGATTTGTTTGTCCAGGCCCTCTAGCTTGCTCTTGTACGACTCTCCAAAGCACGGCGCGCACAATAAACCAAGCAACAGAACTGACGGAATGACTATGCAATGTTTCATAATGACTATTTATTGGCAGTGGCGCTGAGCTTGTCTTTGGTTTCTTCTGACATCGGCGCAAGCTCGTACTGCTGATAATTGAATTTAACCGTCGGGCGCTCTTCGTATGGCGTAAATACGCCGCCCTGTTCGGCTGCTGTGACAACCAGTTCTGCCGCTTTGCCTTCATCAATGGAAAAATCATAGCCCGATTCAACTCGGAATGTATAATCTTTCATATATCTGAAAACGCCCCAGGCTTTGCCTTTATACTGATAATGCACCGTCAGCTGGTGGCTCCCGGGAGACATGATGCGATCAAATACAACCTTGTCATCGATATCTTTAATCGCCTCTGTCGTGCTTTGTCGGGTAAAAATTGGCTCGCGATCTACAGCATAGACTACCTGAACCAGTTCATATTGACCGCCCATGTCGTCTTTATGCCGTATCTGAAGACGGGAACCGCTTACCGAACGCTGCAGAACTTCTTCGCGAAGAAGCAGCAGGCGGCTTTTGGTCGTGAATGTGTCTTCTTTCAAGGTGTCGAGGTTTGTGCTGACTTCTTTGAGCTGCTTGTCCAGAAGGGCCTGCGTCAATATTTCCGGATCGACTTCTTTCTCATTCGCCGCTGTTTCGGATGCATTTTCACTGCCCTCTGCGTTTTCTGCACCTGATTCGGCGTTCCCATCACCGGTCGTGGTCCCTTCGGCCTGCGTTGCAGCCCCGGTATCCTCGCTGTTTTCTGTGGATACAACGGCATTTCCCGGCTCAGCCGCGTTCTCAGCCTGCGCTTCTTCCTGGGCTGTCGCTTGACCGCCGATCAATAGTATTCCACACATAACAAGCGTATTTAATAGTTTATGCATATTAACTCCAGGTTTATCCTGCTTATCTCTTCAGGATACAGATCTGCCAAGTCTAACTCATTTACGCCTTCTTCGCTATATGCCTACATGTGTTTTTGGGCAATTTTTAAACGCTGTCGCTTTTGGGGGAGACCGCCTATGCCTCCGGCATACGGCTGGTCAGAAACCGCTATCGCTTGCGCAATACGCGGTTTCGGGCATCTTTTTGCTTTTTGACACTCACCCCGGGCTTCCCGTCCGGCGTGTTTGGGGCTCAGCCCTCATCGGCATTCATTGAGCCGCTTGTAACAACGCATTGATATTGCTTGACTATTTCAGACGTGGAAATGTCGAGCCTCTTCCGGTTCAATCGTTGAATGCCGGCGATTTTCGCACTTCGTTTGGATGCTGGCCGCGAAAATCGCCGGAATGTGAATTAGTCTTCCGTCTCCGGCTTCGTATGATGACGAACGCATGTCGAGCGATCGTGCGGCGTCAACTCGTTTCGCTTGTGCTTGAGAACCGCCTGATCATTCAGACAGTGGCGGCAAAGAAGTTCCTGTCCTTCTTTGGGTTTAAAGGGTACAAAATCCTGGGCGGCACAGCGGGCACATGTGAACGGATACTCCTGCGCTCCTACGCGATTGCGTCGTGCCCATTCCTCTCCAAACAAATTCTCGGCACACTGACGGCACAAAATCTGGCCATGCGTCTTGGGGACAAACGGGAGAATGTCGGTGCAGCCGCATCGTTCACAACGGATTTCAACGCGAACTTTCGTGTTGTGAACAACCGACGGATGATGCTTCGCAAAATACTCTCGCGCCTGCTGCTTTTCTTCGCGTTCTGCTGCATGGCACTCACGGCACAGAACCCGGCTGCCGGGATCCGGCTTGAACGGGACTTTGTTTTCTTTGCCGCATACAGAGCAGATGATCGTGTGATAGATTTTGCCGCCAATGCGTTCAACATTGGGATTGGCCATGCATTCCTGACACAGAACAACACTTCCTTCATACGGACGGAAGGGAACGTGATCTGTTTTTCCGCAATGTGAACACACAATTTCAAACAGTTCTACGGGGTCACTGTGCTCTTCTTTGTGAACAGGACGCTCTTGTGTGCGACTGGCTTTTAAACAGGTCTTGCAGAAAATGGGGCGGTTGGGATCGGGCTCAAAGGGAACCCGGAACTTTTCATGGCATTCGCTGCATTCGGCATCGTACCAGTTTTCATCATCTCGGCGCGAATTGAAACGCTGATCTCTTGGATTTGTGCGGGAAAAATCCTTTCTGTCTGTCCGATCACGCCTGTCCGGTCGTGAATCACGATGGAAATTGCGGCTCGATGGTCGTCTTTCGTCTGCCATATTTCTGCTCCAAACTCTGCTCTTATGGGTCTTTTCAATCCTGTCTCCGGAACGCCCGAAGAAATCGTCCTAACCTTGTACTCGCCTTTGTATATTATGGCAACTGCTCAAACTGTTTCATGGCTTCTTCGAGTTCGGCCTGGGCCTCGAGCCATTGTTCCATGACCTCGTCCAGTTCTGTTTGGGCAGTTGATTTGCTCGTCGTCAGTTCCTTGATGCGGCTGCTGTTTTTATAGGTTTCCGGATCGGCCAGGGCATCGTCGATCTCCCCTATCTGCTTTTCGAGCTCTTCGGTTCTCTTTTCAAGCTGTGCAATGCGATCGGTCAGGTGCTTTGTCGCTTTTTTGATGGCACTTCTCTGCTGGGCTGATTCAATGCGCTTTTGCTTTTTGGCATTTTGTGTTTCGGGTTCCGGATTTTCCGCTTCGACGGCGGCTGCCCGTGCCTGTAAAAAGGCTTCATGCTCCGAATAGGTGCCTTCAAATATGTCAACTTTTCCCTGTTCAATGGACACGATTTTGTTGCAGACCTTGTCGACAAACCATCTGTCATGGGAAATGACGACGATGGTTCCGGGATAGTCCATTAAGGCCTGTTCAAGGGCTTCACGGCTGTCGAGATCGAGGTGGTTGGTCGGTTCATCGAGCAGAAGAAGATTGGGGCTTCGGAGCAGAATTTTGGCCAGTGCCAGCTTGTTTTTTTCACCGCCTGAGAGGACGGAAACGGGCTTGTCGACGTCTTCATTGGTAAAAAGAAAGGCGCCAAGGGCCGAACGGAGCATGGTCATGTTGATGGTATTGGGAAGACCAAATCCTGCTTCTTCGAGCAGCGTTTTCTGAAAATCGAGGGCGTCGATCTGATGCTGCGCAAAATGGGCAATATGAACGCGATCGGCCAGAAGCCGCTCGCCTTCAAACGGGATGATGTTCGCCAAAATCTTGATGAGCGTCGATTTCCCCGCACCATTCGGCGCAACAAGAGCCATCTTGTCGCCTCGACATACCCTGAAATCGAGGTGATGATAGACTTCATTGTCGCCGTAGGCTTTGTGAACGCCCTTGAGCTCGATCAGGATTTGCGGCGGTCTTTCCGGAGCGGGAAAATGAAAGTGGATTTTCTTGCGATTGGACAGAAGCTGGACGGTTTCCATCTTTTCGAGTTGCTTGACTCGACTCTGAACCTGTTTGGCCTTGGTGGCTTTGTAACGGAAACGCTCGATAAATGCCTGCTTTTCGGCAATGGCTTCGCGCTGCTGCTGGGCTGTTTTCTGGAGCTGTTCTTCGAGCGCTTCACGCATTTCGAGGTAGTGGTCATAATTGCCTGGAAAGAGCAGAAGCCCGTTGTCGTCCAGTGAGGCCACGCCGTCAATGACGTGATTGAGAAAGGCTCTGTCGTGGCTGACGATCAGCAATACACCCGGATAGCCTGCGAGAAATGATTCGAGCCAGGCAAGGGATTCCATGTCCAGGTGGTTGGTCGGTTCATCGAGAAGGAGAAGACTCGGTTTGGACAAGAGAAGTTTGGCCAGAAGAATGCGCATTTGCCATCCACCGGAGAACTCTGTCGTCAGTTTCGTCAGTTCGTCATTGCAAAACCCCAGTGAGGCCATGATCGACTGCGCTTCCGAACGGAGACGATAGCCTCCCCCGGTTTCATACGCATGCTGGCATTCTCCGAGCGCATTGATGTTTGCCTGTGTCGGATTGGCTTCGACTTTTTGGTGGAGAATTTCAATTTCCGCTTCAAGATCGAGTAAATCCTGGCGTCCGGAAAGAACGAGATCAATGGCCGGCTTTTTGTCTAATATCGTGATTTCCTGCGGCAGATAGCCGATGGTTGTCGTCTTGGGGATGATGACGCTGCCGCCATCCGGATCCAGTTGGCCTGCGATGATTTTTAATATCGTCGATTTGCCGGCTCCATTGTGACCGACAAGGGCCGTCCTCTGGAACCGATCGATCTGCCAGGTTATATCGTCAAAAAGTTTTTGGGGGCCGAAATATTTGGTAAGTCCTGATATCTGAATCATGGGAAATCTGCGTTATCTGGTAATTTCGTATCTTCTATCTATAATAGCCTGCTTTTTCCGGAACCGGTGCGGTTTCAAAAATGCGGCGCAACATAATGGGATTATGACAAAACCTCAATAAAACATGAAAGAAATCATCGATAAACTTTATCAAACCCGCAATTTGTCTGATGAACAGTTCGCACAGCTCATCGATATCGAGGATGACCAGTATCTTTTTGAACAGGCAATGGCCAGACGACGCGAGTATTATGGGGATGACATATACGTTCGCGGCTTGATCGAAGTTTCGAATTATTGTCGAAATAACTGCTATTATTGCGGCCTTCGATCCGAAAATAAGGGCATTTGTCGGTATCGTCTCTCGGAAGAACAAATCCTTGCTTGCTGTGAGGAGGGATATGCCCTCGGGTTCAGGACTTTTGTGCTTCAGGGAGGGGAAGATGCCTGGTTTGATGACGAACGTTTATGTCATATCGTGCGGAGCATTTGTCGTGATTACGAAGACTGTGTCGTGACGCTTTCGCTCGGTGAACGTTCGGCTGAAAGCTATTTGTCTCTTTATCAGGCCGGGGCAAGACGATATCTTCTCCGCCATGAAACGGCCCTTGATGCCCACTATCGGCAGCTTCATCCCGAGTCCATGAGCCTTGAAAATCGCAAGCAGTGTCTTCGTGAACTCAAAAAAATTGGTTTTCAGACGGGATCCGGGTTTATGGTCGGTTCTCCCGGCCAGTCGCTCGATAATCTCGTCGCCGATTTGCGTTTCCTTCAGGAACTTCAACCTGAAATGATTGGAATCGGTCCCTTTTTGCCGCAGTCCTCGACGCCTTTTGCCGATTGTCCCCCGGGACGGCTTGATCGAACGATTCATCTCATCGCTATTTTGCGTCTGATGTTTCCCAATGCGCTCATTCCTTCGACAACGGCACTCGCGACACTGGATAAAAACGGGCGAAATTTGGGCCTTTTGGCCGGTGCAAATGTCGTTATGCCTAATCTTTCTCCGAACGAGGTTCGTGATCTTTATGCGATTTATGATAACAAAGCTCATTCCGGCTGTGAGGCTGCGCAGACGCTGAATTTGCTCGCCGAACAGGTTGAACGCATTGGATTTCGGATCGTCGTTCATCTCGGAAACGTTAAACCTCTTCACCTCGATTAATGCTATGAAATACAGTTCGCTTTTCTGGTTGTTTTTGGGTTTGGTCTGTTCGGCAATATGTCTTGCCGGATGTCGTTCCGATGCCGATCAAATGGCTGAATTCTGCCTCAATTTAGACAAAATTGTGAAGTCTTCGGTGGATTGTTCGGTGATGGCAAATCGTGTGGGGAAATTGCTCGATCCGCCGCAGCCGATGCTCAAGGAACGCGATATTTGTTCGAACACAACGGCTTGTCTGCCATGTCGAAGTGCTGTTCGTGAAATGCTGGCTCGATGCGGAACTGAAGATGAAATGAAGCCTGTTTTGCATCGCATGCATTTTTCAAAGTCCCTTCGCTCGCTTTCTGATACGGAAAAACCATGACGTCATTAAAGAATTCTGCACTGCATGTTATCTGGATTTTCCTGATCGTTTTGGTGTCGATGGCGTGGAGTGTGTCATCGGCATTTGCACAGGAAAAGCAGTCCGGTGCTCTGGATTTTGGCATCAATTATCATCACAGCATGGGGGGCAGGAATGTACTTGGCGTTCATGCAAGAGCGATGGCGGTCGATCGCGTTCCGGGAACCCTTGTCGGACGGTTTGGTGAAGGGTATTTGTCGCTTGGGGTCGGGCTCAAAGGTGAGCTCGTTCGATATGCGGCGGGGCTGAAGCTTGGCGTTGGTCTGGGTACGGATTATCTGGTTGTTTTTCTTGCCTCGGGGTTGATGACGGATGCCTATCACAGTGTGAAGGATGAATCGAAGAAGGATCACATCGGGCCGGGATTGGGGCTTCCGTTGATGCTTGGATTTTGGATTGATCCGATGCCGGGACTTTATTTTTATCTGATGGCGGAACCGAGCTGGTCATTCTGGGGGGGAGATCGAAAGACGACGCCGTTTGTTCCCTTTAACTGGGCGTGGGAGCTCAGGCTTCGAGGCGGTATTGGCTTTGATGTGTCGAATATTCACATTCGGGTGGATTATACATTTCACCAGGTGGATCCGCATAGCTGGCATGTCATATCGATAGGTTTCGGGTATTCGAGCCGTGCGATGATGGAGCTTGGGAAGGCGAAGGTGACCAAATAGGGGGGGGCTTTGGGGCATACACAAAAAGAAAGCCGGGCGTATTGCGAAATGCAATAGCCCGGCTCAAGCATGGCGTATCGCGAAGCGATAGCCATGTTCCCTTCATAAAGCTATTTTCCAATGGCGAGAATGATGGGATCTTTTGGATTTTGTTTGGCGAGGTTGACGGAAGAGAATTTGTCGCCGGAACGGATTTCGACGGTGACGTCTTTAACTTCTCCGGAATAATAGATGGAGCAGGGGGTATATCCGCAGACGCGATGCTCGCCGATATAGATGCCGGCGTCACGGGGGGTTCCGATGACTCGGTAGACTTGATATTTTCGGATCGAAGTTGAACGTCCGTAGGCGCCGCTGATTGCTGCTTCGAATGCCATTTGTTTTGCAACCGAGCGCAGGGTTGAGAATAGAACATTTTTTTTTCTGGCGACGGGAGCGGCGTCAGCTTCTTTTTCAGAGTTTTCGTCAATTTTTTCGGCTTCCGGTTCAACTTTATCTTCCGAGGGGTGTTGGACGACGACGGAGGGAACTTCTTCTTCTGATGGAAGAAACTGATTGAGAAGACCGCTTGAATAGGCGTAGAGGCCGCCGCCGACAAGAAGCGCGAAAATGACGAAAATGACGATGCCGGCTGTATGGCTTTTTTGTGGAGCATCCAGTTGTATTACCGGTTTTGGACAACTGATATTGGGATTGGTGCTGGCACGTGCTGCGAGTGTAGCTTCTTTGACCAGGGGGGTGGTCAGAGAGGAGGATCCGCTTCTTGAGACGCTTAAATTCCGGTCGGATGAGATGCTTGCGAGATTTGTGACCTGAGGTGAAGTTGGAGCGGATGAGTGGGAATGGACGGGAGAAGTGGTTGAGGGAATCTCTTGAGCGGCATCCTCGAGAGAAGACAGGGAGAGATTGAGTGAGGACTGGAGGTCGGAGATATCGACCTGGCTCATGGTTGCGCGGTGAGACTTTTTCTTTGTGACGGTAACTACGGGGTTATCTTTGGAATCGATGATGGAATTATCGCCGGAAGAAATGGGAGCGGCGGGTTTAAAGTCGCCTAAATCGGCCAAATCGTCGAAAACGGAGGTTGCGGTTGCGCGTTCTGAATTGAGGTGTTGACGGATACTTTTGCTTTGGATTCTTGTACCGGAACGGATAGCTTGAGCAGCTTCGCAGACGTCGTCGTAAAATTCCTGAGTTGACTGATAACGTTTTGCGATTTCTTTTTCAGTGGCGCGGGAGATGATGGGGCCGAGGGGGGAGCAGGCGAGTTTATGGGGGATGACGACTGGGTTATGGAGCTGCATTTTGAGAACAGCGCGAGGGTCTTCGTCATCGAAAACGAACTGACCTGTATAGAGTTCGATGAGGATGAGGCCGAGGGCGTAGATATCGGTCCAGGGGCCGAGCTGGCCGTGGGTAATCTGCTCGGGGGCCATATATTGTGGGGTACCGATGAGGAGTTTTTGTCGTTCGTTATCTTCTGACGTATTGGAGAGCATTGAGGCCACGCCGAAGTCGATGAGTTTGACGACATCGCTGCGGGCGCCAACGTTTGTCAGCATGATATTTTCCGGTTTCAGGTCACAGTGAATGATGTTGTGTTTATGGGTTTCCACGAGGGCATCGAGGACCTGCTGGGCAACTGTGCAAATCCTCTCCATCTTGAATGGACCTTCATCCACGAGGACCTCGCCGACTTCGCGGCCGTTGACAAATTCCATCACGATGCAAGGAACACCGCCTTTAAGGATATCGTAGTCATAAAGTCGTACGATATTGGGGTGATCTAAATTCTTAATGGCATCGAGTTCATCGCTGAACCGTTCGAGCATTCCGCCGGTTGTCTGAATGAATTTTACGGCGACAATGCGATCGAGTTTGATATCTCTTGCTCGAAAAACGCTACCAAAGGCACCTTCTCCAACGAGGGATATGAGTTCGTATTTATTGAGGAGTACATCTCCGATTTTTGGTTGGAATTTCATTTCAGCCCCTTACGGCGTTTTACATCTTCGAGTACTTGCTGATATTTGATGTCCCAGGCAACCGAACCCTCGTTGAGATTCTTGATCTTTTTACGGACTTCAACATCCAGTTCTTCATCCAGAGACGTATGTTTTACGATTATCGGACGGGATATTCTGCGAATTTCATTGTTGTCTGCCCATACTTCATCCACGTGTTCGGTGTGATAAAGCATTTCTATGAGCTGATCGGTCAGCCAGTCGATCGCGTCATCGCCGAGGGCAAAATTGTATTTCTTTGCAACTTCTCGTTTTATTCGATTCAGCGCGGTAAAATCGAGATTCTTGCCCGCTATCAAATCCTGGGCTTCTTCATGAATTTGACGTTCCGTATCCAGATACGAGCGCAGCACTGATTCCAGGTCCAGTTTGAACTCTTCAAGCTCTTCCGGAATCACCTCTACCGCTTTCTCTGCAATTAACTGCTTTGAAAGATCCGCTGCTATCACGGCTATCCTGCCTGCGTAAATTTTCATGTCTGTCTCCCCTATGATACAAACACTCACAGCTTCATTATAAAGTTTCACTCAATGTGAAGCAAATTTTATTATTCATTCTCGCGTTTCGTTTTGAAATACTTCACTTTTTTGACGGTTTCCTTCCCCAGTCTCTGCTCATATTTCAGTAGATATATGAATTAACCCTGGCTGAGCTGTAACTCTGCGTTTCCCTGAAAAATCATTTTGTTTGACATCTTTTGTTTTTTCTTATTATTCTGTCGCTTGTATTGAATGCAAATTAATGATTTTCGGAGCTTTTTTCATGAATCGTTTATTCCTCCCCTTATCTTTTTTTCTTGTTTTGTCTTCTCTCTCTGCCTGTGCTTCTGAGCAGGAAAAATTGGATGCCATCTGCAACGATCTTCAGACGATCTCTGCCATGACCGATGACTGCTCTAAAATGGCTTCTTCTCTTAAACCTGCTACCGCCAAGTTTTCTGAACACCTCAAACAGCTCAATGAAAATGTTCCCGATAGCGAAAGACTGAAACTCATCGACTCCGTTTCCAAATGCAATCGCGCTTATCTCGAAATCCAAACCGGCTCCTGCGCCGATGATTCCGAGGTCAAATCCGCTCTCCCCAATTTCTAGCGATTGCTTAAATCGGCATTCTCTCTTTCCCAATCTCTCCTATCGCAGTGTCACTGCCATTCGGCGCTTCTTCTTTTTTACTTCGGCATTTCATAACCCCTAAAATTTGATTTATCGCGGACACATTTTACAATATCCACCCGGTATTTATTTTCGTTTCTGGGCGATATTCATGTTCAAAAAAAATGTCCGTCAAAATCATCGCAAAGAGCCAAATGTTGCACAGCTCGATAAAAAAGGATGGCAAACGCTCCTCATCGCTGTCCTCAAAATAGCTGTCACATGTCTCTTCGCTCTCGGTATTCCTTACGGCATCTTCTTGTATTATCAGCATCTCGTTGACGAGGGACATTTCCTCCCAAAACAGATGACTGTGCATGGAAACATTCGCGTGGACGATCATGCCATCCTCGATGCTTCCGGCCTCCTTGGCGAAGATGCGAATCTTTTCGAAGCCAATATCCATACAATGGTCGCCGGCATCGAAACCATCCCCTGGATTAAGTCGGCATCCGTCTCCATTGAACTTCCCGATAAGGTCGATATCGAGATCGTTGAACATCAGCCTCTCGGCATCGTCAATGACGGCGCTCTCCATATCGTGGATGAAACAGGTCGTGAAATTAAATACTGGAGTCAGGAGGATACTCTCTCCATGCCCGTCGTCAGCCTTGACAAGCCTCTCGCCGAACGTCAGCAGGCCGTGGTGCAGGCTTTCAAACTCGCCGATATCGTCGCTCGACTCGGTTATACTCATACCATTCATGAAGTTCACTACGACAACGCAACCGGATATACCCTCTTTACCGATGCTTCAGAAATTCGTATCGGTTATGATCGGTTTGATGAACGCATCGATCAGCTCCTCACGATCGATCAGATTCTCTCCGAACGCAGCATTGTCGCGGATTATATCCTGCTCGACGGTGACTCTCTCGAACGCGCCGTCGTCAAACCTAAGCCCATCGTTCGTCGTGAATCGGCTTCTTCAAATCCCGATTCTGATAACCAGAACACTGATTCCATTCCATCCGGTTCTATCAAAGCTACTGTGGAGGCAACATGACTTCCGTTAAAGTTGATGATATCCTTTTGGGACTCGATATCGGGACCAGTAAAATTTGTGCTCTTATCGGTGAAGTGACTCCAGAGGGAATCAATATCATTGGTATGGGGTCTTCCCCCTCAAAAGGTATTCAGAAAGGCGCTGTTTCAAATATTGATGCCGCTGCTCAGGGAATTCAGCACGCCATTGAATATGCGGAAGTCATGGCCAACTGCAAGATTCAGAGCGTCATCGTCAATATTACGGGCAATCACATCGGCTGTATGAATTCCAACGGCGTTGCACCTGTCAGAGGGGAAGAAGTGAGTGATGCCGATATTCGCTGCGTACTCGACAGTGCCAGAGCTGTTGCCATTCCGCCTGATCGCGAGTTCCTTCATGTCCTTGCAAGTGAATATATTCTCGATGGACAGGGTGGCATTCGCAATCCAAAAGGTATGAGCGGCGTGCGCCTTGAGGCAAATGTTCATATCGTGACCGGTGCCGTCAACTGCACTCAAAATCTCATTAAATGTGTCGATAAATGCGGCGTTGATGTCGCCGATATCGTCATGTCTTCACTCGCTGCCAGTGAGTCCGTCATTTCTGACGACGAAAAGGAACTCGGTTGCGTCCTCGTCGATATCGGCAGCGGTACTACCGATATCGCAATATGGGTTCAGGGCGCTCTCGTCCATTCTCACGTCATTGGAATCGGCGGAAACAGCCTCACAAACGATATCGCAACCGTTTTGAAAATCCTCCTCGGCGACGCTGAAAAATTAAAAATTCAGTCCGGATGCGCAATGGCATCCGCTGTCGGCGCCGATGAAATCATCGAGATTCCCTCCGCCGAAGGCCACGATATGCGTAAATATTCCCGACAGGTACTCGCTGAAATCATCGAGCCTCGCGTCGAAGAAATATTCGAAATGGTTAATCGCGAAATCGAGAAATCTGGTTTCAAAAGTCAGATTCCCGCCGGCATTATTCTCACCGGCGGTACCGCAATTATGGATGGTGTCCCTGAACTCGCTGAACGAGTCATCGGACTGCCCGTCAGAAGAGGTGTCCCTACCGGTATCGGCGGCGTCGTCGATTTCATTCAAAATCCTCAGTACGCTACTGCCGTCGGACTCCTCCTCTATGCCGCTAATCATCCCGACGATAATTCCACGATCATCGCTGACTCCGCTAAAAATGTCGGCGTCCTTAAAAAACTCATCGATTGGCTTAAACAAATTGTCTGAAAATTTCATTTGACACGCCGTGCCTTTGTGCCTATACAGCGGCGGCTTTATTTTAGCCGCTGTTTATAGGCACGGCATTGCACTTTATCGGCAACAGCCGCTAAATACTCAAGAAGAGGTAAATCATGAAGAAAGGCATCCATCCCGATTATAAACCCGCTAAAATTACGTGCGCTTGTGGCGCCGTCATTGAAACGCGCTCCACCCTCGGTGACTACAGCATCGAAATTTGCTCCCAGTGTCATCCCCTTTTCACTGGCAAACAGAAAATGGTCGACACCGCAGGTCGCGTTGAACGTTTCAACAAAAAATATAACCGCACCAAGTAGTCTTTGTATCATCTAAGCCCCGTAATCCGGCTCGGCTGGTTCGCCACTTACGGCGTTCCTTGTGAGCCCCTTTGCGGGGCTTATTTTGTCTGCTTTTTACCCTTCTCTCGACCTCTTTCGTTCTCATCCTATGGCTACAAAGCTCTTTCAAAAACTCGAAGAACTCGAACGGCATTTCGATGATGTCTGCCATCGTCTCGCCGACCCGGATACCCTGAATAATCCCGATAAATACAACGCACTCGCAAAAGATCGCTCCGATATGGAGCCCATTATTTCCGCTTATCAGAGCCTCAAAAATGCTCAGGATGAACTCGCAAACGCACGCGAGCTTCTCGCTGAGGATGACGAGGAAATGAGAGCCATGGCTAAAGAGGAAATCGCTTCTCTCGAACCCGAAATCGCAAAAAAAATGGACGAACTCCAGATCATGATGCTCCCTAAAGATCCAATGGACGGGCGAAACATCATTCTCGAAGTTCGCGCAGGAACCGGCGGCGATGAAGCTTCTCTCTTTGCCGGCGATATCTTCGAAATGTACACGCGTTACGCCGCAAAACAGAACTGGCGCGTCGAAATCATTTCGGCTAGTGAAGGAACCTTCGGCGGTTATAAGGAAGTCGTTGCAATGGTCAGCGGCGTCGATGTTTATGCCCACCTCAAGTTCGAAGCTGGAACTCATCGCGTTCAACGCGTGCCTGTGACCGAAAGCCAGGGACGCATTCAGACTTCTGCCTGCACCGTCGCAATTCTCCCGGAAGCCGAAGACGTCGATCTCAAAATCGATGAAAAAGACCTCCGCATCGATACATACCGTTCCAGCGGCGCCGGCGGTCAGCACGTCAATAAAACCGAATCCGCCATCCGTATTACCCATATTCCCACCGGCCTCGTCGTCACTAGCCAGGATGAACGTTCTCAGCACAAGAACAAGTCCAAGGCTATGAAGGTACTCGCCAGTCGTCTCTACGACCTTCAGCGGTCAAAACTCGACAGCGAACGCGCCGGCGTGCGTAAAAGCATGGTCGGCTCCGGCGATCGTTCCGAACGCATTCGTACTTACAATTATCCCGAAAATCGTATCACCGATCACCGCATCGGTCTTACCGTCCATAATCTCAGCCTCGTCGTTGAAAATGGCGCGCTTGACGAAATCATTAAGGCTCTCAAGACGGCTGAACACCTCGAACAGCTCAACGCCGAAGGCGCCTGAGTTTTCGGGCGTTTTTGGGGGGCGAATCCTATCGCTTCGCGATACGGATTCGCGGCCGGGCTTCTCGCGTACGCCCGGCCCAGCGAGCGCTATCCTTTCGGATACGCGCCGCTTCTTTTGGGGGGCATTTTTACTACACCAGCGAGGTTCCGCCGCCGATCCGGCACTGAACAAAGGGTAGTCCAAGCGCTATCACGTCGTTCTTCACAAACGGATACGCGATTTCTTCACATAAAACGACGACATTCGCTCCGGCATCGAGCGTACAGCAGACCTGCATCGAATGACACGAACGAAGAATGTGCTGAAGGAGCTCAATGCTTTTGGGCGCAAAATACATGATCGGCGGATTGCATGTCATGGCCAGGGCATGAAGTTGCAGAGCATTCGTGTGCATCGCTTCCGTCAGCGCATCAAAATTCTTCTGGATAATGGCATCCTGCGCATAATTGGCTGCCTGTTTCGCCTGTTCGAGATACGCAGGCCAAAACGGTGAATTTTGGCACCGTTTCATCGCTTCTGTACTCGATATCGATTTGGGATGATTTGAAACCTGAATGACAAAAGCGTGAAGATTCCAATGTTCTGCAGGCGCAATGCTTTCGGCATAGGAATCCGAGCCATCTTCATTTTCGCCGGCATGCCAACGCGTCCAGCCGCCTGGAATGCTGCGAGCAGCCGAGCCGGAACCTAGACGCGCCAGCCGAGAGAGCTCCGCTTCCGATAAATGAAGCCCTGCCGCCGCTGCTACCGCTGCCGCTGCCGCCGCACATCCTGAGGCCGACGACGCAAGCCCTCCTGATATCGGAAAATTGCTCTTCGAGTGCAGAATGCAGCGTTTGCCTTCCATATCCGCATGCTTTCTCACTTCATCAAATATGCGCTGTATGCGGCCCATCGTGTGACTCGGTACCGTCCAGCCATTGATAACCAGCGCATCCCGAAAATCATCTTCATCCCAGATCGCCGTCGTTTCTGTCGTCAATCCGTCCAAATTAAACGCAACGGAATCAAACATCGGCAGATTTAATGTTTCGTCTCGTTTTCCCCAGTACTTTGCTATCGCAATGTTGGCATGTGCTCTGGCTGTGGCTTTATATTCTCTAGGTGTTGGTGTCTCTGTCATGATCTTGTTGGTGGTGAATGTCGAAGTAACTCGCTATATCGTACTCGTTAAGCCTACGGAAAGACTTCCTCCGACAAAAAGTGATTTGAATTCCCAGTTGTATTGACACGTCACCTGACCGGTGACGGATATTATTCCCGTTAAAAATTGAATGCCGAGCGATCCTCCTGCCGCTCCGCTTGTCATATTATTGCCTGTCAGTTGCACAAGCGTGTTGCTGACTAAGATTTGAAGCGCAATTTCCGGCTGCGCATAAAAATACAAATTCAGCTTTCGAAACGGCGCTAGATAAAATCGCGGAGAGGCCACGATATAAATATACTGATACCCGTTGTCAAAGGGCAGAAAATCTTTGTGCGTAAATGCTCGCGCTGAACCAAATCTTATGTTGGCTCCAAAATATCCCAACTGAAGACTCGATTCTGCAAAAACTCCCATGCCGACATCCGAGGCGCGTCCAAAACTCCCTAGCTTTGCATCAAACGCCTCCAGACCAAGCGAAAATGTCGAGCGCGGACGATGAAATCCTAACGGCTTTGCATTCGCTTCTTCCGGTACTATCATCGCACTGGCCGCAATAAATAGAATGATGAAAAGAATGATTTCTCGCACTTTACGCATGGATGCTATCCTTCCTGCGTCGAATCAGTGCGATAAACGGTATCACTATTATCCAAAGGATAAATGTCGATTTCCCTCGAGTATTCGATGAACAGTTCGATGAACCGTTGGATACACATATTCCTTCCGCCGAACACGTTGTGCCGCTGCTGCAGCTCGTGTCGTTGAAACACTCGACGTCATACGTCTTGACTACGCCATGAAGTGAACCCTGGCAATAATCTTCAAAACAACATGGCTGCGTCCCCTGATCACTGACATAGTCGTAGGGGATCGAATAGTCATTGCACCAGAATAAATGCTGTCTAAGACACATCGTTAAACACGGCAGCCGTTCCGTGGTCGATTCATATTCATTCATGCAGCCATCATAACATGCAGTCGGATACGAACTGCAGTTGAGTTCACATGAATAACTCTCTCCTGTCTCGCTCTCGATGGATAGATTTTCCTTTTCGGTGGCGTCAAGATTGAGCTTGCAAAGGCCTTCACCTCCGCACAATGCACACGGTATGAATTCACTCTCTGGGGCATAGATGACATCTGAACACTGATTCCACACGGCTAGACAATTCATGAAACACGATTCACTCTTTGTCGTACACGTTTCGGAACATTCAGGCGTGGCCGAACATGTTTCAAGACATGTCGGATCTTCTTCGCAGTCGTGTGCGCATGTTGATACATTGCCACCATATCCACATGACGTTTTTCTGCACTCTTCCTTGTCTTGGATGTCACTGCAGTACGCATTGCATGCTTCTTCCGATGGACAATTGCTGATACAGGCCATTCTGTCTTCACAAGAGGTGTAACAAAATTCAGCCACTTCGTTAACATCCACAGAGGCTGGGTTTTCTGGACAGATGACGTCTTTGCTGGAACAACGGCTTGGGGCACAACATGAAAGGGATACGACAAGTGAGTTTCCCAGTTGAAGCTGACTGGTTGATAATATTCCACTTCCCGTATTTTTGGGATCGAGATGCCAGACTTTTTGCCCCGTCGCTCTCGCGATTGAATTTACATAACTCGTGGCCGATACCACGACTTCCGTCGGCTGAGTTTCACTCTGGTTTTCGATTTCGTAATCCAGTTGATATCGAACAAACAAATCTTGTTTGATGGGGACTGTATTGGTCGAGGTCAGAATGTCCTCATCCGAATTCACCTGGATTTCATCTGTTATTAGCCAATAATCGTGGGCATCACAGGCATATAGGCAAGACAAACAAATGAATGAGAGCAATCCAATTGCCCGATGACGAAGGGTTCGTTTCATCATACGATCAAAGATCCATATACAAAACCGATGTTTCGGTTCGTGTCTCGGGCTGGCTATGTGGGGGTAAGTTCGTTTTCAATGTCATTGAATTGGCTCTGCGCATGTCGATGCCGGTCTGCTGTATGGCATGTACAGAAAACCAGCATCAAAACATGTTTGCAAATAGCACAATCCTAGGCGCTGCGTAAATAATCGATCTCGTTCATAAGTGCCATTCTGAGCGCCCTGCGTTCTTTTTCCATATTCGTCAGGCGACGTTCATACGCTTGCGCATGGGTTGTCATTGTCTGAAGCTGCTCTTGGAGCGAAGAACATCGCTCCGGATAGTGTTGCGAATTGAACTGGAAGATCGTTTCCGCCTGCGTGTCAATTTCAGCTTTATGCGTCTTGATTTCGTTAACCTGAAGATTGATGCGTTCGTCGCGTTCTGCAATATCAGCCTTGGCATTCTCGAGTTCAGCTTCGCTATAGCTCAGCTTCTCTTGCGTATCTAACAATTCTGTCTGACATCTATCGAGTTTTTGCTGGCAGGTTTCAAAATCAGATTGACTCATTTTCAATGCATTCTGGCACATTTCAAGGTCTGCTGATGTGTTGTCAAATCGTTCCTGAAGATTCGACATGGCCTGTGTTTGCGCAAAATACTCATCTCGAAGCTGCTCAAGCGCCGTTTTTAACGATCGACCCGCTTCACGAAGTTTATTGGCATGAATTTCACCCGTTTCAACTGTTCGCTTGAGTACCACAATGTCTGTATCGCGTTGTTTGAGCATGGCGCTTAATTGAGCAATCTGCTCATCTCGTTTTGACATTTCCGATTTGAATTTCTCAATAAGCGCATCGCGATCGTCGATTTCAGCCTTCTTGGCGTCGATATCTGCATTGAGAGCCTCAATATTGGCTTTGTTTTCGGCAATTTCGGCATCTTTGGCTTCGATACTGGCATTGAGAGTGTCGATGTTGGCCTTGTTCTCTGCGATTTCGGCATCTTTTGCATCGACCGTCGCCATGAAGTTCATGATGTCATTTTCACGAGCCGCAATTTCAGCCTTCTTGGCGTCGATATCGGCTTTCATTGCCTCAATATTACCGGCCATAGCGTCGATATTTGCTTTGTTTTCGGCAATTTCTGCATCTTTCGCGTCGACCGTTGCCATGAAGTTCAAGATGTCATTTTCGCGAGCTGCGATTTCAGCCTTCTTGGCGTCTATGTCAGCCTTGAGAGCGTCAATGTTTGCTTTGTTCTCTGCGATTTCAGCATCTTTTGCATCGACCGTTGCCATGAAGTTCATGATGTCATTTTCACGGTCAGCAATTTCAGCCTTCTTGGCGTCTATGTCAGCCTTGAGAGCGTCAATGTTTGCTTTGTTCTCTGCGATTTCAGCATCTTTTGCATCGACCGT
>JAZRVP010000197.1:0-1034 GCA_045599245.1 Myxococcota bacterium | reverse complement strand
GCGAGCAGTTTGTATTTATTCTCGACGAATGGGACTGCATTTGCAGAAATGAAACCAATGATGAATTGCACAAAACATGGATTAACTTCTTACGCGGTATTTTTAAGGATGACGCGATTTCAGCCGCAACAGGACTCGTGTATTTAACCGGCATTCTGCCAATTCGAAAATACGGCACACAATCAGCCCTCGGACATTTTGATGAAATATCCATCGTGCAGCCTGCGAATTTTACGCCGTGGATTGGTTTTACAAAAAATGAAGTCGATGATTTGGTTGAACAGTTTCATCTCAACCGGGCAGAAGTTAAACATTGGTATGATGGATATTTGCTCGAAGGAATTCATGCATATAACCCGGCATCGGTTGCAAAGGCCTGTCTAAAGGGAAAATGCGGCATGTATTGGACCAAAACAGAGTCTTTCGAATCGATAAAAAGATATATTGGAATGAATTTCGATGATTTGAAAGATAAAATGATACAAATGTTGGAAGGCGAACCGCAACGCATCCGGGTTTCAAAATTTAATAATTCAATGCACGAGCTGAACAGTGCAGAAGACGTCATTACGCTTTTAATTCACCTCGGTTATCTTGGTTACGACGAATATATTAAATCAGCATTCATCCCCAATGAAGAAGTGAGACAACTGCTGGAATGCGCCGTCGATGACTGCGGCTGGCAGGAAGTCATGAAAGCCATTGACCAGTCCGAAAGTTTTATGAAAGCCGTTAAATCGAGAAATGCTGAAAAAGCCGGCAATATTTTGCGCCTCATGCACTCCGAAGTGACTTCAATATTAAAATATAATGACGAAAATAGTTTAAACTGCGCACTTGGGTTTGCCATATACGCAGGTCGAAAGGATTACACTGTCATTCGAGAAATGCCTACAGGCGAAGGCTTTGCCGACATCGTACTCATTCCGAGAAGCGATCGCGACGTTCCCGCAATGATCGTCGAACTCAAATGGGATAAAGACGCAGAAACCGCCATTGCTCAGGCTAAAAATCGCAATTATCCACAGGGACTT
>JAZRVP010000196.1:0-1074 GCA_045599245.1 Myxococcota bacterium | reverse complement strand
TGGCGCATACGCCCTTTGTTCTGCGGCTATTATGGCGATAGCAACGAGCTTGCTCTATGATTGCTAACTTAACGGCATATATGTCATTCTGAAGCCTCCATCTGTGCGAAGCTTCAGAATGGCGTGGCGGGGCGTATCGGCTATGCCGATAGCCCTCGCCCCACCAAAACGTCCTCGCCATTTGAAAAATGGCGAGTTATGATGCATATATTGCATGGACGCGATTTGTCGCATGGAGGTCCACGATGTCGAAATATATTAATCCTTATACCGATTTTGGGTTTAAGTGGCTGTTTGGAACTGAAAAAAACAAAGCCATTCTGATCGACTTTTTGAATGCGATCTTTGATGGCATGGAAGTCGTGGAGGACCTGGAATACCGACAGAATGAGCATCTGGGCTCCGGGCCTGAGGATCGTCATGTCATTTTTGATGTTTACTGCGTGACGAGTACAGGCGAGCACATCATTGTCGAGATGCAGAACGTGCGGCAGAATGCGTTTCGGGATCGGATGCTGTTTTATGCGGCGGCGCCGATTCGCAAGCAGGCGCCCAAAGGCGCCTGGAATTTTGAGTTAAAGCGCGTTTATTCCATCGGGATTTTGAATTTTACGCTCGACAAGGCGGATATGACAGTCCCGGCGGGAACCAAAGCGGTCGTGCAAGATGACAAAGCAGACGGCATCGACTCGTCGCAGGCATACCGCCACGTAATTCAGCTCATGGACATCGACACAAAAGTTATTTTTAGCAAGACATTGACATTTATATATGTAGAAATGCCGAAATTTTCAAAAGCCGAGGCCGACCTGAGAACGCTTTTGGACAAGTGGCTGTATGCGATCAAGACCATGGCTGAGACTGAATGCGAGCGGCCTGAATCGTTGACGGGCGAAGCATTTGACCAGTTTTTTGAGCAGGCGCGGTATGCCTGCCTTGATGAAGACGATCAGCGCATCTACGACCGCAGTTTGATGGATTACTGGGATATATTCGCCATTGAGCAGACGCATTATAATGAGGGACGTGAGGCGGGGCTTGTAGAAGGCAAGGAACTCGGGATTGCTGAGGGCA
>JAZRVP010000195.1:0-3353 GCA_045599245.1 Myxococcota bacterium | reverse complement strand
ATGGCGAAAATCCTCGGCCCCCCACCAAAGGACTGAGTTTGGGCGACCTCATGCAGCAGCTCCCGGGTGCATCCTCGGCCCCCCACCAAAGGACTGAGTCCTTTGGAATCCTCAATATTTTTAGATAGTATAAGCCTTTTGGGCTGCCTATCCCTTGTTCCTCGCCGGGGCCCCATCCCCGGCTCTCATCATTTTCTGCCTAATAATTGCGATATAATTCTATTTTCGCCAATTTAGCTCATTTCAATAGATATATGAATTACCCCTGCCTGAGTTGTAACATTCATTCCACGCATTTTGTATCAAAAAAATTACAACAGCATGAACAACAAGAATATATGAAATCATCAAATAAGAATACACAGAGTATTAAATTCAATGTAATATTTGAGAAGGGAAAAAACCAAATTAAAAAAGCCGCGTATGTCCTCGGACATAGCGGCTTTGAGGTGCGTATGCAATAGCACCGAGTGGGCGGCGTATATCAATAGCCGCCCGCCCGTTGTAAAAATTACGCGTTAGGCTGTTCACCGATGGCGGCACGACGCGAAAGTTTGATTTTACCCGTGCGAGGATCAACGGCGAGTACCTTGACGATGACTTCTTCGCCTTCTTTGAGGACGTCGGTAACATTGTCGACGTGGCCGTCGGTAAGTTCGGAGATGTGGCAGAGTCCTTCAGTGCCTTCAAAGATTTTGACGAATGCGCCAAAGTCCATGATTTTGGTAACGACACCGCGATAGATTTCACCGGGTTTTGCTTCGCGAATGATGGCGTTGATCATTTCGAGGGCCTTGTCGATGCACATACCCTTATCGGAAGCGATTGAGACCGTGCCATCGTCTTCGATGTTGACCTGAGCGCCGGAAACGGCACAGATATTCTTAATATTTTTGCCGCCGGAGCCAATGATTTCACGGATTTTGGAGGGATCGACCTTGATGGTCTCGATGCGCGGAGCGTATTTGCTTTTCTTGTCACGGGTTTCGCCGATGGCGGAAAGCATGCAGCCGAGAATGTGATTGCGTCCATCGTGAGCCTGTTTGAGGGCCTGAGCCATGATATCACGGGAAATGCCGGTGATTTTGATATCCATCTGAATAGCTGTGATGAGTTCGGAGGTACCACAGACTTTGAAGTCCATATCGCCGAGGTGGTCTTCATCGCCGAGAATATCGGTGAGGACGGCAATTTTGTCGCCTTCTTTGATGAGGCCCATGGCGACACCGGCGACGGGAGCTTTGATTTCAAGGCCGGCATCCATTGCAGCGAGTGTACCGCCGCAAACGGTAGCCATGGAGCTGGAACCGTTGGACTCGAGGATTTCGGAGACGATACGAAGCGTGTAGGGATAATCCGGATTTGAGGTTGGCATCACGGACTGGAGGGCACGTTCAGCGAGCATACCGTGGCCGATTTCACGACGGCCGGGGCTGCGAAGGCCTTTGACTTCACCGACGCTGAACGGCGGGAAGTTGTAGTGAAGCATGAAGCGTTTGGAATACTGACCTCTGAGTTCTTCGATACGCTGATCGTCGGTTGCGGTGCCGATGGTCACGGTCACGAGCCCCTGAGTTTCACCGCGCGTGAAGAGAGCAGAACCGTGAACGCGAGGCAGGAGGCCGACTTCGCAGGTAATCGGGCGAACCTGTGTGAGCTGACGCCCATCGATACGAACGCGCTGTTCGGTGATCTGTTTACGCATCAGGTGATATTTTGCTTCTTCGTAAACGGCAAGGATTTCGCCCTTGCGATCGGCGAGTTCTTCGGGAGCGTTTTCGATGATGCGATTCTGGAGAGCGTCGAGAGCAGCATAGCGTTCGAGTTTGGCATGCGTGTTCATGGCGACTTTGGTTTCTTCGTCATAGCGAGAAACGTATTCGACGATTGCGGGATCAAATTCGGGCGCCTTGAAGGCTTTTTTGGTCTTACCGACGGCCTGAGCCATGCGATTCTGAACGGCGAGTATATCTTTGACGGCGTTGGAACCAAAGTCCATGGCATCAAGGAACTGAGCTTCGGTGAGGCCTTCCGTTTCGCCTTCGACCATGACGATGGCTTTTTCACTGGCGACCATAACGATGTCAGTGTCGGATTTGGCGCGTTCATCGTTGGTGGGGTTGGCGATCCATTTGCCATCGATGCGGCCGATGCGGACGCCGGCGACGGGGCCTTCCCACGGGAGGTCGGAGAGCATGAGTGCGGCGGAAGCGCCGGTAATGGCGACGACATCGGGTTCATTGTCGGGATCATAGCTCACGACCGTGGCAATGACCTGAACTTCATCATTGAACCCATCGGGGAAAAGCGGACGGCACGGACGGTCGATGAGGCGGCTGACGAGCGTTTCATGCTCGCCCTGACGGCCTTCACGACGGCCATAAGCGCCGGGAATGCGGCCTGCGGCATACATTTTTTCAACATATTCGCAGGTCAGGGGGAAGAAATCCTGGTTCAGAGCAGCCGCTTTGGAGCAGCATGTGACGATAACGACCGTATCACCGCTCTGGATCATGACGGAACCGTTGCACTGTTTTGCAACGCGGCCGGTTTCAATCGAAACTTCGTGATTGCCGATATAAGCGGATTCCTTGATAATTCTTGCCATGAAAAAGCTCCTTAAAAGCAATGCCGTCAATATGCGACGGCCAAAGTAGAAGGGGGGTTTTCAATTGCACAATCATCTGAATTCATTGACGGCCAATGGACTCGGAGCATTGCACAGTGAATGGCCCCCAGGATAATAAAAAAGCCGTCAAAAGTTTGACGGCAGAAATCGTGAGAGGAGAAATTCCTCTCCGAAATCGATTACTTACGAAGACCGAGCTGGTTGATCAGTTCACGATAGCGCTGAATGTCTTTGGCTTTGAGGTAGTCAAGGAGACGACGGCGACGACCGACGAGCATCAGAAGACCACGACGGCTGTGGTGATCATTCTTATTGGATTTGAAGTGTTCGGTCAGAACGTTAATACGTTCGGTAAGGAGGGAGATCTGAACTTCGGGTGAACCTGTATCACCTTCGTGACGACCGAATTTGCTGACGATTTCTGCTTTGACTGTACGATGAAGCATGAATAAATCCTTCCATAAGCGAGTGTGTTAAACCATGCCCAACCTACCGGCATGGGAATAAATGTTCTGAAATTCAGGTCAATCCGGGCTTAGGACCAGACTTCCTAGGTTCAAAACGGAGGCGGCTTTTACTCTTATGAGTGCAATAAGTCAAGATAGAGAGGTATATTTATGGGCGGGCGGGTTACTATTCAACCGGGGCTCTGCCCCGAACCCCGGTGGGGTGTTGCGCCGCCGCTCCCCCAACAACACAGTCCATTGGTATCCTCCATATATTT
>JAZRVP010000194.1:0-16652 GCA_045599245.1 Myxococcota bacterium | reverse complement strand
GAACAGAAGTGATCGACCCCAAACAAAAGGAAAGAATACTAACGCTTTATCAGAAAGACAGGTACGGTTATAAAAAGCTTGCTCGAGCGCTGGGACTTACAAGAGATCAGGTTCGGAGCGTCATTCAAACGGCAGTACAACAAGGCGTTACAGTAAATAACAACTGTCAACTAAATCGGGGATACCGCAAATTCAGCAAAGACCATATTACAATTCCAACACAATTCCTGCTGCTGCTGATAATATTATCCAAACAACGGGGTGTATTTTTTTTGTTTTTTTGAAATTTGTAAAAAAGAATATAATAACTGCAATCGCGATGCACTCCCAATGAAATGATACGAAATCACCATTTAGTGGCCTCAATGTCAGGAGAGAAAGCGTGATAACGGACCAACAGGCGGCAGCAACAAGTCCCGCTGATGCAGGTCTCAGACCATAAAAAACATCCTGAACAGCCATCGAATTGCGAAATTTTTGAAGAAATGCACAAACGATCAATATGACAACAATACATGGCGTCACGAGGCCCAATGATGCGAATATTGCTCCGGGAAAACCGGCCACATGATAGCCGACATAAGTCGATAGATTAACGCCAACAGGGCCCGGCATCGACTGGCTCACTGCAATCATATTCGTAAGCTGATCGACCGTAAACCAGCCCGTTTCATCCGCCAGTTTTGTCAAAAAAGGGATCGTCGCCAGACCGCCGCCTACAGCCAAAAGCCCTATCATGAAAAATTCAAAAAATAATCGAACCAGTATCATGGCTGCTTTTCCTCATGTTTCTGGTGATTTCGCTGAATTTTTCGGATGGATAGGCCCAAAATTCCACAGACAATGACAATAATAACGGGTGAAAAGCCCCATACTGCGGATATCAGAAAAACAGCGGCAAAAATGACGGCTGCCGGCCAGTTAATAATGCTTTGTCTGGCCAATTTAATCACGGCATTGAGTATCAATACGCAAACGCATGCACGAATGCCGTTAAAAGCATGCTGTACGGCCGGAATATCCATCCAAAAAGATAAAAAAGCCGCGACTACGGAAACGAGTACAATGCTCGGAAAGATCACCCCCAGTGTTGCAAATATTCCGCCGGGAATGCCGGCCTGTTTGGCGCCAACAAACGTTGCCGCATTGACAGCAATTATGCCGGGAGTGCACTGACCTATCGCAAAATAATCATTGATATCGGCGTCTGTTGCCCACTGTTTGCGTTCAACGATCTCTTTCTGAAGGATCGGAAGCATGGCATAACCGCCGCCAAACGTGCAGATGCCGACTTTTGCGAACGTCAGAAAGAGATCAAAGCAAAGCGAAATACGCTTTGAACTCATAGAGCACTTCTTTTTCTTCTGTAACCAAACACCCCGGCAGCTGCAACTAATACCAACAGCCAGGGACTGGCACTGACGGGTTTATTTGGAAGAGCACTACAGGAGCTATCGGAAGTGGTCGATGACTTCGAACAGGCATCAAGAGCCAGACAGGCAGGATCGCCACAATCCACAAGGCCATTGCCATCGTCATCGATATCGTTGCCGCAGATTTCACTCTTTGCTACGGGCGGCATGCAAGCCGCCATCGAGGAACAGGCGGGATCGGCACAGTCGGCCAGACCGTTGCCGTCGTCATCGATGTAGTTGCCGCAAATTTCGGCGGGAGCAGCGGGAGACCCGCAAGCCACGGTTCCCATGCAGGCGGGATCGGCACAATCCACAAGGCCATTGCCATCGTCATCAATGTAGTTACCACAGATTTCGGCGGGACCTACGGGCAAACCACAAGCCACGGTTCCCATGCAGGCGGGATCGGCACAGTCGGCCAGACCGTTGCCGTCGTCATCGATATAATTGCCGCAAATTTCGGCGGGAGCAACGGGAGCCCTGCAAGCCCCAGTCCCCATGCAGGCGGGATCTTCGCAATCGACCAGACCATTGCCATCGTCATCGACGTAGTTGCCGCAAATTTCGGCGGGAGCAACAATACATGCTGAATCCGTTTTGCACTTGGGATCATCGCAATCTTTCAGACCGTCGCCGTTGTCATCCATACCGTTTGTACAATTCTCGGGCAGACAAACGGGGGTTCCAAAACATTTTGCATCATTGCAGTCGATCAGGCCGTCGCCGTTGTCATCAAGACCATTTGTGCAATCTTCGGGAAGGCAGTAATACGAGTCAGCACATTGCGGATCGTCGCAGTCATAGAGGCCATTGCCATTGTCATCGATACCGTTTCGGCAATCCTCGACTATGCAATGAATGTGATTGCCACACGCCGCGACATCGTCGCAGTCAATGAGGCCGTCGCCATTATCATCCACGCCGTTTGAACAGTCTTCCGGCTGGCATTTCAGAACTGTTTTGCACTGTGGATCATCGCAATCGATTTTTCCATCGGCATTATCATCAATGCCATTGTAACAATCTTCAGGAACACACTGAACAGAATCGGTGCAGTCGGGATCGTCACAGTCCATTTTGCCGTTGCCGTTATCATCTATGCCGTTGTTGCAGATTTCCTTCATGCAGGCAGTGAATTCGTCGCAGTCGGGATCGTCGCAGTCTATTTTGCCGTTGCCATTGTCATCTTTGCCGTTGTCACAGATTTCGGGATTGGGATCGGCACTGGGAAGGTTTTGAGCGTATTTTTCAATAAACTCACGATAATCCGGGATATAAGTCATACCCGCGTATTGAGAACAATACTTATCCCCAAAGCTGTGAACGCCGATGAGATAGTCTTTTCCATCGCGTGTAATAAATGTCGATCCGCCGGAATCGCCGCTGCAAATATTGGTTTTTTCATTGAAGAAATAGATAAAACCTCGGGAAAATCCCTCAGAGAGAAGCCAGGAACAATAGTCAGTATTAGGACCACCGTTATTTGAACAGATTGCGGAAACCGGCCATGTTGTTTCGTATTTAGTCCCTGATGAATAGTCATTGTAGGGATTGGTCAAACCAAAACCCACCGAATTGGCTTCAACCTTTCCGCTATCGATTTCATTTTTGGTCGGAATAAGTTTGGACGGAATGAGAAGTGCCGGCTTTGCAACACTGGAAGGAACATCCTGTGCAAGCCGAATAATGGCAATATCATTTTGAATATCGTATTCGTTACAAATAAATTTTGGATGAGCCCAGGAGTTTGAAACTTTATATGTTTTTTTTATATTATTTTCTGAATTGCCAAACCCAATCTTCATATTTGCGCGATAATAACTCATATCTTCATCGCAATCAGCCACACAGTGTCCGGCCGTCAAGACGGTATTAGGCGAAATGAGTGTACCTGTACAAAAAGAGGAACCATCGATGAGAAGTGCTACAGTCGACGCATGGTCACCATCAGCGACTTTCTTTCCGTTGATGACAGCAAGTGCAGTTTCTTCAAAGTCATCCGATGGCGAATCAACGTTCATATCGTCTGATTCGCAGGACAAAAGAGACAGAGAAACGAAAGCAATGATAGAAAATAGTCGAAATCTCATGACAAATTATTCCGCCAAAAGCCAAATAGAAGACACAAGCTGCCCGAAGGGCAGCCCCAAAAAGACTTGCGAGCCGTATTGCGAAAGCGATAGGCGCGCATCCCGAAACGTATTCGCCAACGGCGAATAGTTCGGGTCTCTACTTAGTCTTTACGCCGACGAAAAGCCAGAACTAGCGGCAAACAAAATAAAACGAAAAGCGGCGCAGAGGGCTGAGGTCCTTTTGTCATCGAACAATCGGACGCATCAGATGATTCTTTAGAAACACACTCGAGAAGGGAGCCACAGGCGGGATCATCGCAATCGACAAGGCCGTTGCCATCGTCATCGACATCATTGCCGCAAATTTCGGAGGAAGGCGCCGGACCGGAGCAGAACGGCGTTCCCAAACACGCAGGATCGGCACAGTCGACGAGACCGTTGCCGTCGTCATCGATATCGTTTCCGCAGATTTCCAAACGCTGGACAGGCTTGCTGCAAGACGCCATTCCCAAACAGGCAGGATCTTCACAGTCGACGAGGCCGTTGCCGTCGTCATCGATAAAGTTTCCACAGATTTCAACAGAGGAAACGGCACATGAAGCATCCGTCTTACACTTGGGATCGTCACAATCTTTGAGGCCATCGCCGTTGTCATCGACACCGTTTGTACAATTTTCAGGCAAACAGACGGGGGTTCCAAAACACTGAGGATCGTTGCAGTCAATGAGTCCGTTGGCATTATCATCGAGGCCATTCGTACAATCTTCCGGGATGCAATAAAGCGTTCCGGCACATTGAGGATCGGCGCAATCCGTCAAGCCATCGGCATTGTCATCCAAATCGTTTGTACAATTCTCCGGAACGCACCGAATGCTATCACGGCACCAGATCAATTCTTCGCAGTCAACGAGACCGTTTCGATTGTTGTCAATACCGTCACCGCAATTCTCAGCACATTCGTTCAAACCGTAGCAATAGGGATCGTCGCAATCGATGCGGCCGTCGTTATTATCATCGACGCCGTTGTCACAAATCTCACGTTTGGGTGACGGAAGGTTGGGAACATTTGCCTCGATGAATGACCGATACGAATTGACATCTGTCATGGCCGAAGTTCCATAACAATCTATGCCAGAAACCCAGCTGGAGACGCCGATAACGAATTCATCGCTGCCGCGTTTGAGGAAAGTCGGGCCGCCGGAGTCACCGCTGCAGACATTTGAATGTTCATCATACATGACCAAAAAGCCTGACGAGGCCATCCATTGATTGTAGCACTCCTGCGACTGTTTGCCTTCTAAAGGACAGTAGGCCGCGATCCAACGCGTTGTCTCAAATTTCCGGCCGGAGGAATTCTCATCATTTGCGTCCGTCATCCCAAAACCGACACTTGTCGCATAAATTTCATTGCGATCAACCTCATCGGCAGAAAGCGCAAGTTCAGGCGGTATTATAAGAGAAGGCACGGCGACATCAGGGGAAACGTCCTGTTCGAGCCTGACGAGTGCAATATCGTTGGCAATATGTTCGTCAGTACAAAAAAAGCCAGGCGCCTCGATCAGTTCCGCAACCCGATAGGATTTTTTAATATGGTCCATGTCCTGACCGATGCCGACTCGCATATAGGGAAAATAGTCAGTCATATCGTCATTATTACATTTCCCGATACAGTGCCCGGCAGTGAGAACGTAATTTGGTGTAATGAGAGTTCCCGTACAAAAATTGTCTTTTTGACCATATATATCGATGTAAAGCACAACTGTAGAAAGGCGGTCATTTCCAGTCACGCGAGTTCCGTTGATGACGGGATGAAGCGTGGAGGAAAAGCGATCGGGCAGCTGAATGTTCTTATCCGAGCATGAAACCAGGAACATGGAGAGACAGGCTGTAAAGAAAAAAAGGCGTTTCAAAGCAAATATCCTATTTGAAATTCCAAACCTTTGGAACGACAAGGCAAAGAAAAGGTGCCCAAAAGGATGATTGGAAGTATTGGTTTAATGATTAGAGCGTCTTCTGACAGCCAGAAGCGGGAGGAGAAGGAAAAACAACGCAGCCGGAGGCTGTGAGGAATGGGAAGGCGATGCGGAGCATGAAAGGACCTCATTGAATGTTTCCTCGAGTTCTCTTTCAAGTACGCAATCCTCATCCCATCTGCAAGCCTCGTCCTGGCAATCGATTCGGCCATTTCTATCGTTATCGATGCCATCAAAGCAAATTTCAGTCAACCCGTCTGTTTTTCCATCTGAGCCTGAGGAACATTCGGGTGCAGAAAAACAGTCGGAATCGTTGCAGTCGGTTGCGCCGTCACCGTCATTGTCTATGTTGTCATAGCAAATTTCAGTTTCAGCCGAAGCCGAGCGACATGCGGGATCTGAAAAGCAATCGGAATCGTTGCAGTCGGTTGCGCCGTCACCGTCGTTATCCATTTTGTCATCACAGACTTCATCGGAAAGGCACTCGGAGCTGCCAAAGCAATTCGAATCCTCGCAGTCGATTTTTCCATCACCATCATTGTCAATGTCGTCGCCGCAGATTTCGACTTTTAGACATGCCGCATTGGAAAGGCAGTCGGTATCGTTGCAGTCAATGGCGCCATCGCCGTCGTTATCGACGAAATCGTCACAAATTTCATCAGTGAGGCATTCCGGTTTGCCCATGCACTGAGGATCATCACAGTCGACACGACCATCGCCATTGTCATCGATACGATTGTCACAGGTTTCGGGCAGACAAATCTGGAGGACTTTGCAGTCGTCGTCATCGCAGTCGATTTTGCCGTTCCCGTTATCATCGATGTGATTGTCACAGATTTCGGGCTGACAGATTTTCTGGTCTTTACAGGAGTCCTCTTCACAGTCGATTTTGCCGTTGCCATTATCATCGATGCGATTATCGCAGATTTCGGGCTGACAGGTTTTGGACTTGAGGCAAGCCAGGTCATCGCAGTCAACCAATCCGTTGCCATCGTCATCACGGCCGTTGCCACAGATTTCGGCTGCACAGTGTGCGGCGTAATAGCAGTAGGGGTCTTCGCAGTCGATGCGATTGTCGCCGTTGTCATCAATGTCATTGTCACAGATTTCACTGTTACGAGCCGAGACATCGGGAACGTTTTTTTGGACGAAATCGCGATATCGATCGACGGAAGTCATCGCGGAATAATACTGACAATCGGCATCGCCATAGCTCGTAATGCCGTAAACATATTTAAATTCGCCATTTTCGACGAAAGTCGGACCGCCGGAATCTCCCTGACAGGTATTAGCGACATTTTCCATCTTTGGCTGGAGTCCATCCACAGTTCTTGCAAGTTCCCAAAGGTAAATATAACCATCGCTGTGATCAAAATCATTGCAGGTTAAATTGGAATATATGTAGGCATTGAAGTTCTTGCTGTCGCAGTAAATGACGACATTGCGGCTAATTTTGTATTTGACTCCGGTGTCTTCTTTATTGGGTCCCGTAATGCCAAATCCGACAGAAGTCACGAGAACCCCCGGAGCTGTTTTAATATCGGATGCCGAAGGAAGTTTGTCATGAGGAATCAGAGGAACAGGTCTGGCAACCGAAGCAGGAACGGGATTTGCGAGCTCAAGGATGGCAATATCGTTGGCAATATACTGCTCTTCATCGCCGCTTGCATCCTCGGTCATATTTGCGCAGATAAAATCCTCTTTTTCTACAATTGATTTAACCTTATACCGTACTATTTTAGGGTTATTTTCATTCTGTCCGAAGAAAATATACATATTATCGCGATAATAGCTCATATCATCGCCGCATTTGTCAGAAACGCAGTGAGCCGCCGTGAGAACATGGGTCGGCGAGATGAGAGTTCCCGTACAGAACGTACTGTACCTGCCATTGTATAGAACCTGCATACCAACGGTTGCCATATAGTCTGTCCCGGTGACGAGCGTACCGTTGACAATGGGCTGTTTGGATTTTGCCAGCTGTATTCTGTCAGCATTTCCAGACGAACAGGCGCAAAACGAAAACGCAGCGAGTACTAGGAACAGTGCTTTAAACTTCTTTTTCATGGCTAATCCTTTTTACAATCCTCTGGCAAAAATCAGTTAGCATTCAGCCATATTATAGGAAATCTCTGAATAAAACGATACTTTAAGGCAGAAGCATAGTTAAACCGGAAGTTAGACACTGGCGTGGTGAATTGGATATTTTGAGAAATCCAAAGATTTCAGCCTCTTTGCCGGGTTCCGGCTCAAAGCCCCTAAAAGCCCAAACTATTATTTTTTGCCCAGAGGTTCCATAAGAGATGGTAATTTTAGAATCAAACAATAAATGATACAAGGCAACGTTGCACAGAATGGCAAAATTATGTAGAGCGCGCTAGGAACAAAGAGCCGCGCTGAGAACGGCTGTTTTTTTGAGGCATAAAAGATGAAATTAAATACAAAAAAACGTCTGAAAATCGCTTTGACTTTCGCCATTTTGTTATGTGGCACCGACGGATATGCCCAGGAAAGCGAATCCGTACAGCCCTCCGTCGATCGAGCGGTATGGCTCGATCCCTTTGCTCTGCCTGCCTCCTGGGTAGACGAACGCATTAACACGCCGTCCCTGACCGATGCTGAAATTGTTTCGACAGGCAGTCAATACGCCATCGTTCGAATGCCGGACGACATGCTGCATATCATCGATGCATCGTTTACCGATCTCGGCATTGTCGATCTTCCAGAGAACACGCAGTGGCTCATGCTCGATGACAATGACAGACTATTTGTACACGACGCAAGCCGTCTCTGGATGGCGGCCACGTATCAGGATGCCCAGAATAAAGACAAGTTTGTGTCGGTTCTCGACGTACCCAATGTGCGAAAAATAGACATTGCCGGCAATCAGCTTGTGTATGCCGACGGCGAAAATCTGTCGATCGTCGATTTGGAAACGGGAAGCGTCAAACGCCAAAAGCTGTCGGCCTTTTTTGATGACGAAAAAGTCGCGGCGATGACGCCGGAGGCCGTTTTAGAAGCAGAAACAGCCGCCGCATCCAAGAAAAAGTCGAAAACATCGGCGAAAAAGAAAGCCGAAACGGAAGAAGAGGCAGAAACAGCCGAACAGGTTGCCGATATTCAGGGAATATGGTGGCGAAAAGACGGCGTCGGTATTGTGCGAATGAGAAGCCTCATCCATGTCAGGACGTTTATCACGCGAGATCAAGGCCGTTCCTGGACTCTGATGACATCGTCCCCCGAAGCCATCGTCCACAGTTTCGGCTGGCTCTGGGATGGAAACGACCTCATTCTGAATGCCGATGGCAGTGAATGGCAAAAAGTCTGCGGCCCTGTTATGTCGCCGGCCGATCACTGGAATATGACCCACGCCATGAGGCAGCCACTTTCACTGCCGGAGGACTGGCTCCACCCCGCGCTCCCCCAAGCCACAGACGAGACATCGGAAGAGCCACAAGAAAACTCGTGTCCGGCTGTTTCCTATATTCCGGCTGCGAAAGCCGGTTCCCGCCATGACCTTCGCATCCGTCACGACGGAATTTATGGTCCGGATGAACCGGATCGAGGCTTTCTCATCGGTTTGTACGGCACAAGCGGACAGGAAAACTCACCAAAGGGCTGGATGATACGACCGGGTGAAGGCGTTGAAGCCATGTCCCTTCCGGAGGGATGCAAGCCGCGTTTCGTCGGTTCCAGCCGAGGTCTCGGTGTCGCGATGTGTGAATCCGGCGAGGACATGACACAAGTGATTGGGTACGTGAGGACGGAGCAGTCGGACTGGGTTGCCGAGGCCATTCTGCCGGCGTCCGTGACCCAAAATCCAAACCTGATAACAGCCGATGACGGCACATTTGCCATCATTGGTGAATGCCGCGACGAGGTTGAAAAGGTACCTGTTATGAGCGAGGAATCGCTCGGAGCCGGAATCGAAAATGTCGAGACGGAAGACAGAATAGTTCACGCATGTTATGCCGCCATCAGGCAGCCCACAGAACCCGGCGTATCAGAAAGCTGGCGTTTTGAACGGATCGAAAATGCGGACGGATTTGTGCCCCTGTCAGGCGGACGCGTGGCAAGCGTTGAAAAGCAGTGGAACGACACCCACAAACTCGTGCTTCGAAGCCCGCAAACGACAGAAACCCTTGTTGAATCCTTTGAATCATCGACCTATGACGGCATCGTCATGACACAGGAGGGCTGTCTGGCCCTGTACGACAAAAACGACCAAATCAATACGCCGGAAGTCCTGAAACAAGCCGTTTCAGACCAGATAAATCCGGATACGGGAGAAGTCACGCCGGGGACACCGGTCAAACTTCTGTCCGTCGATGGCCGTTTGTCGGGGATGGACTGCGCCACGTCGCGAAGCGTTGCAGAACTGGGCAGCCAGCCGGAAGTCATTGAACAGCAGCTCGGAGACGATCGCTACGGTCTGAGAGCCGGAGCCTCGTCCTTTTTTGCAAGCGGCGAGGTCATCACATGGTCCGTGCGAGTGGAGGTTTTGTTCCCGATATACAGCGGGCAGTATGAAGTTGGGCTGATGTATCGACTGGGGGGAGGCAACAACGACTCATCGTTTGGGCATACGGGAATGCTGTCATTTCGCTGGCGATACGACCAGTTTGAAAAGTTTGATTTTGCCGTGGGAGCGGGGATTGGCTATGGTTCGCTATGCGGCTACAGCAGAAAGTCCGACGACAAGCTCACGACCAAGGAAGACGGAACGGTGTCGACGACATCGGGTTATAAGGACTGCAGCAATCTGTCGATGCGCTATATGATAACCGCAGTGGCGGCCTACAAATTTTCAGAACGCTGGAAACTTTATATATCGGCAGATCTGATAGGCGGGACGAGCTGGGGCTTTGATCTCGGGGGCGGACTCGAGGTCAGGTTTTAAGCGAGTGTCAAAGCCAAAAGAAACGCGCCGTGCGTATGAAAAAGCACGGCGAAAAGCGGCGTATTGCGCTTGTGCCTAAAGCGCAAGTGCAATAGGCGCGAAAACGTCACGTACGAAGAAGTGACGAAACGAACAGGCACCTTTTGAAAAGCGAAACCGGTCATTAAACAGAAAAAAGTGAAACGTGCCTTAATTTGTTCTGTTTATGAAATTGGATTATAGTAGAATAGCTCAATGGTTTTCGTTTAAGAGAACGATGTCGGATTGAAGTTATCAACAATAGCGAAGGAGTGAACAGTTCATGCGTTTAAAGTGTGCAGGATTAACCGATACAGGAATGATGCGAGATCACAATGAGGACAGCTACCTTGTATCGCAGACGGAATCCTTTGTGGTAGTCGCAGATGGCATGGGCGGACACCAGTCAGGCGAAGTTGCCTCCAGTATGGCGATCAAAGAAATCCGTGAATATTATGATTCGACGATCAATCAGGAGACACCGATAGAACTTCCGTCCTGGCCATCGTCAAAAAAGAAACCCAAAAGCCGCGAGGAAAGACGTTTAATTGCAGCCATCACACTTGCCAATTCAGTCATCAACAAAGCCGCCGGAGAAAACCCGAAATACAGCGGGATGGGAACGACCTGTGTCGGCGCCTATTTTGTTGAAGAAGGGGTCATCATTGCCCACGTCGGCGATTCGAGATGCTATCGATATCGCAAAGGAAAACTGGAACAAATGACGGAAGATCATTCACTGGCGAATGAATACATCCGTTCCAATATTTTGCGTCCGGAAGATCTGCCGAATTTCCCGTACAAAAACGTCATTACGCGCGCCGTCGGCCTGGCAGACAGCGTTGAAGTCGAAGCCCATTTCTACAAACACGAGGACGGCGATATTTATCTGCTCTGCTCGGATGGCCTCAGTGACCCCGTTAAAGAAGATCAGATTGCCGATATTCTGAGCAAAAATATCGATGATTTGGCTCAGGCCTGCCGGGAACTCATCATCGCAGCCAATCAAAACGGCGGCCCTGATAACGTCACCGCACTCCTGGCCAAAACAGTTTATTAATCAGAAAAGAAAATACTCCGGGGAGCCCAATCTCCCCGGTTTTTAGTTTGAACCGTTCCGGTAACCAGGTCGGCCCTAAAACCTGAACGACTGCTCGTGACCTCGTCACAGGAAGGGTAACGTGAGTTCTGATAATAATTCTAAAACAGAGTCCTCCGTTCGTCTCAATCCCGATAAATCCAAACAAACACCATCGGGAAAAAAGAAAAAATCCGTCACTCCAAACGAAAAATCAACGAATAAGCCATCTCCTTTCGACGACTTCGTCGCCGATCTGCCTTTTGACGGCAACAAATCCGATACAAACACTGCCGTCCCTCCCGGTGAAACTCATGCTCCCGTCGCAGCCCCAAAGACTGACGGCGCAACAATGACCAATTTCCCGCGTTTTATTGACGTGGATGATGATGACGACGATTTTTCTGACCTCCTTTCCGATGACGACGATTGGGATGCCGTCGATAATGAAGCCGTTCGAAATAAAACCCTTGAACTGTCACTCGCAAGACTGAATAAGGTCGCATCCGCCGTTACCCTCCCGGTTCCATCCGGCACGCCTTCTGCCGGCACATCCAATGATAATGCCGTCGATGAGTCCGCTAAAACACTCGTCAGAGGCAAAAAAATTAAAAATAAAGAAACCGACAAATCCGGTAAAACTCTCACCGGAAACTGCAATCGCAGAAAAGCCACTTTAGACACCGGTGAAGACGACCTCACCAATGTCAAATCGCCTTCCCTCTCGTCATCCCTGGCAGGTGAAAGAACAGCCGCCGGTCCCAAAACAGCCGCAGAAAAGATTTCCCGGCTCATGAGCAAACCGGTCGATATCTCACAAACTTCTCTCCGACTCCCAACCCCCGAATACCCCGTCCTCCATCACTCCGAAGGTACTCAGGAAGTCTTTGTTTCTTCCAAACTTTTTGACGCCCTTCTGGACGGAAAAGACACACCAAATCCCGCGACGGCAAACACCGTGGCAATCGTCAGCACCGGACAACTCCCGGCTAAACCTGACAAAAAAACAACGGAAACCCCCGACGAAAAACCGGCTGAAACCGACAATAAACCAGGGAAAAAAAACGACGAAAAACCGGCTGAAACCGACAATAAACCGGGTAAAAAAGCTGACGAAAAACCGGCTGAAACCGACGAAAAACCGGCTGAAACCGACAATAAACCGGGTGATAACAAGCCTTTATCCAAACCGATTGTCAAACCGATAGCTATATCCGATGAAAAGCCACTCAATAAAGCAGATAAAAAAACACCTGCCATCGAGGATTTAGTCAAAACAATCCCCGAGACGAAGTCGGCCTCCGCCGAGGATATGTCAGAGACAAAACCCGAGACAAAGTCAGCCTCCGCCGAGGATATGTCTGAGACAAAGCCCGAGACAAAGTCACCGGCCAAATCAGAAACAGCACAGCCTCAATTCCCTAAAAAAACACCGCCTACCAACAAAAAAACTTCATCCGATCTCATCGATCATGCGAACGATTATCAGGGTGACAGCATCGAAATTTCTCAAGATGCCCTGAAAAAATCGTCCAAAAATGAAGTCTTTGCATCCCGTCTTCCGGGAAAAGCAACCGGCAGCAAAGCCGTTTCGCAGTCTCAGTCCTATGGCCTTCCCAAAGTCAATGTCGATGCAATGCTTCACCCGGAAGGCAAGGAAACAAGCCAGTCTCCGGCTGATAAACGCTATCTTGTCGATCACCTCTATCCCGCACGTCTGACATCTCTTCTCGGGATGGATGCCGATGATCTCGGCGCAATAACCAACACCGAATTCTTCCTCGAAAAGCTGTACGATGCATCAGAGGCTTCCACTCCTCTGGTCGTTTCTTTCAGATATCATCATGAAATCGAATTTGCCCGATGTATGCGCCAGTTCCTGTCCGCCTGCATCGAGCATGTTCCCTCTTTCCACGGTTATGGCACCATTTCGGGACACGAATCATCATGCGATATCGTAACATCCCTGGTCTCAAGCCGTGTTGGCTGTCTTCCGGAAAATTCTGAAAAAGAAAAACACGACAAACTCTACCGTGTCAGTCAAAGCCTCTTTTCCAAAAGCGACCTGCACTGGGGACTCGATGTTCTATCCGTTCGCTACGACGTTCCCGCACTGCTGACAGCCAAAACCCAGCTCCCCAATCTGCGTGCCCGCAACGATATCGATATGGCTGAAGTCCTGACTTCAATCATTGCTCACGACGCCGCAACCGGCCCCGTCGCCATCGTCCTGACACGCGCCTTCATGACACTGGCACAGCCGTTCATCGACATCATTCGCAGAATTCAGAACATTCCCGCCAGCAATATCCTGCTCATCATCCCGCAAACCATCGGCGAAAAATTAATCCCCGGTGCCATCGAGACTTACCCGAGTGAAATTTCCGAACAGGAACGACGCGAAATCCTGAGCCATGTCCTCGATGAATATGGCGGAACACAGGAACAGGTCGATCTCCTCATCAAAAAAACCGGCAGCAGTTTCATGGACATCCGAAGGACTTTGAGCATTCTTCGCGAAAATCTCCTTCGCCAGTCCCAGGATACACTCGATCTGACCGGCCTCATTTCATCCCTTCCCGAAACCGAAGACGAACGCGCAAGCGAATACTGCACGGCATTCTCCCCGGACAGCATCAAGTTTTTGAATTATGCCAGTGCCTTAAACGATGTGTTTTATCTCGAGGATCTCGAAACCATTCTCCATCTCGAACCCCTCGAGGGCGAAATTCCATTTTTTGAGGACAAACGCCACGAATGGTGTATCCGAAATGCCTCATATCTGCTCGAAACGGGTGAACTCATTCGCATCGATACACGTCGATATACCGTCCCGGAACAGGTCATTTTGGCTGGTCTGTTCGAGCAGCTTGAACCGGAAAAAGTGAGACAGATCCGAGGCACCTATGCCCGGCTTCTCGAACATCGCACGCGGTCTCAAATCCGTATCGCCGAAGCCTACGAAAAAGCCGGGATGTGGGAAAATGCCTCCATGTTCTGGATGCACACGATTCTGGCACTCGAAAAATCAACCTGCTGTCGTTCCGCATATAATCTGCTTCGACACTGCATGGAACACACGGGACCAATGAATGGCGCCATCTACGTTCAACAGCTTCAAAAAGCCATCGATCTCTCCAAATGGCTCGGCAAATTTGATGAAGCTGAATGGTATGCCTCCACCCTCTCCCGCACATGCTACGTCAACCGGGATCGCCAGGGAACATGCAATGCCTTTATCCAGTTAGGAAACGTGCTTCGTCTCAAAGGTGAGTATGAACGGGCTGAAACCTACCTGAAATATGCCCTCGAAATCGCCGAAAAAGAGCCCGGAGAAGTCCTTCGTGCCGATGCCGAATATGCCATGGGCGAACTCATTTTCTGCGCCGGCGGAAAGGGAGCCTTTGTCACCTCCCTTCGCAATGCCCTCAAATCTCTTGAAATCAGACGACATCTAAATGACCTGGCCGGCGTCGCTCAAAGCCAGCTTCTCTGCGCCAAAATCTATTTGCTTCGCGGCGAACCCTCGCGAGCCAAACAGGCCGCATCCGAAGCATTTCACGCCCTCACGGTTTCCGGTAACTGGACTCAGACTCCGCTTGCTTTGATGCTTCAGACCGAAAGTGCCGCCGCTCTCGGCGAAACAATCCCTCTCGAAAACATCGAAAAAGGCCTCGATATCGCTCGTAAAATTGGAAACATCAACCAGCAGTTCTACCTCTTGTGTGCCAGTATCAGGCTCACGATGAACTCCCTTCACAGACCCGCCATCCGTGAAGAACTTCTCCAGCTCGAACGCATTCTCACTCGCTGGCCTTATGCCCCATGGTTCACCGAATACCTCCTGCTCGCAACCAAATCCGAGTTCATCAACAAGAATTTCTCGAGAGCCGCAAAACTCCTCAAAAAATACATTTCAACCGCCGATTCCCTCGGCAATCCATACCTGATTGGGCTCGGTTACGGCCTGTCCGCCGAACTCAATTTCGAAGTTTATAAAGCAAGTCTCGGGGTCGTTGCCCTCGATAAAACCGAAAAATTGTTCAATAACGCCATCGCCATTTTTGAAAGTTCCGGTGTCTGGCACAACGCAGCCGATATGCTGAGAAAATATGCTGTTTTTCTCGAACATCTGCACAGAGACGCAGAGGCCGCAAAAATTCGACAACGGGCTGACAAGGTCGATCCGTACCAATAATAGAGAACTTCAATGTCTGCAAAAATTGATAAAGAAACCCTCTTCAAATGGATGAAAAAAGGGGCTGTTCAGCTTCAAAAAGGGATTGATATCGGCGTGCGAAAAACACAGGAAGCAGCCGAGGTTGTCAATGAAAAAATTGAAGCCAATCCCAAGATGAAAGCCGCTCGAGATATGGCTTCCGAATTCATCAAGGCAAAAGCCGAACGACTCAGTGACGTGCGCATCAATGGCCGCCGCATCGGCGATATCCCTTACGCCGCTCAACGACTGACCGAACGACAGCTCTTCAAACTCATGATGAAAATGCGCGAACTCGAACCCGAAATGAATTGGGATCAGTTCATGCCAAACCCTGAAGAAATGCCAATCTTCGCCGCTTTTGAAACCCTCGGCCTCCCTTACGGTACGCCTTTTGACGAGGTCAAAAAAACTTACCGCAAACTCATGCGCGAATATCATCCCGACAAACACTCCGGCTCCCCGGAAGCCGAAAAATTGGCAACCGAAAAAACTCAGGAAATTACCGCCGCATACGAACTCATCTGTCAGCATTACGCCAAATAACAACACTTACAGTTCGACCAATCTGCCGCACTGTGACAAAAAAATGACATGCCTCCTGTATTCCCTTCTTCTGTTCACGGCTTTTATCAGGAGGCTTTGTCATGAAAAAAATCGCTTCTTCTCCTCTCGTTCGCTCATTTAAAAATCACGTCGGCCTGCTTCGCGGTGCCATCGGCGCAACCCTTTTGCTCATCAAATCCATCGCCTGATTTTTTAATAAGGGGCACTCGCTATATGCTGCGCATATACGCGAGCCGCAGCACCGCTATGGGTAAACCCATACGCGGTGCTTTTTTAGTGCGCTCGGCGAGCGCACGTTCTAACGGGTGAAAGTCCCGAATCCGCCCGGTAGTGGGAAGGATATAGCTGAACACCAAGGGTGTCCATCGCGAGGTGGAATCTGAAGGAAGGTGTAAGCAAATCTCCGGTCT
>JAZRVP010000193.1:0-17682 GCA_045599245.1 Myxococcota bacterium | reverse complement strand
CTCGAAAGAAATGGTTTTGTTTCATTACTATCACGCTATAAGGCTGTTAAAGCATAGCAAAAGAACCGCCGTGTACTGAACGGTACGCACGGTGGTGTGAGAGGTCGGCTAACCAAATAATGGTTAGCCTCCTACTCGATTACCTTTTCCCTTCTCCGCCTTTTCCCTTCTTCTTTTCATTATGGCTGACTTCGTTTTCTTTCATCTCGATTCCTCGAACTGCATCCCCTGGGATTGTTTTGAACAAAATCTCGATTATGCTTTTGCCTTCAATCCCTCCTCTTGCGGCAAATATCCTTTCGATTCCTGCCAAACAAACGAAGTCTTTGTTGCCTCGCTTTCTTCGACCCATTCGTCAAAAGAGATCCTTCATGCAGCTTTCGAGTTCGGGCCGGCTTTCCTCGAACATATCGGCGTTTCAACCGGTTTGATTTGGAACAAAAAATCGGGTGAATTTTGTCTCTTTCGCGATCCGTTCGGCTTCATTCCTCTATATGTCATTCAATTTCCTGAGGCGAAAAATAGGGCAAATCGTTTGTTCACGACGTCTCCGGATCTCTATCGAAACATTGTTTGCAATCGAACAATAAATGATGCCTGGTTTGATCGATTTATTGAGTGTCGTCATGGCGATTCATGCGATGACGTTTACGTCGATACACAACGCATTCGTCCGGGAGAGGTTTATTTTCAAACAAAGAATGACAAGGACGCGTTTTTTGAGTCTCTTCGAGGTAATCCATGCTTGAAGTCTTGTGAATGGACTTGTTCGACATCGAGTATATGGACGCATAGATATGATGAAGTCCTTGATTTGTCCTATCAGGAGGCAGTGAAAAAACTTCGTGAGCAATTGATTGATGCAGCCTCTCGCATTCCATGCAGTGAACCGTGCTTTACCCTTTCGGGAGGACTCGATTCGAGTGGCATTCTGGCTGCCTGGTGTGAATCTCATGAAGGAGTGTTTGATGCCGTTTCACTCGTTTCACGCCGATTTGAGTCGTGCGATGAATCGAAAGAACTCGATGTGCTTGAAAAACGATTTCCCATTCGATTGCATCGGATCGTTATGGATGATGCCTGGCCCCTGTGTGAACCCGAACTGTATCAAAACACTATCGGAATCGGTCCAGTCTGTTCTCCCGGAATAGAGAGTAATCTCGTTGCATATCGCGGCATTGAAAAGGTTTTGGGGTCTCGAATGCTGATTACCGGATATGGCGGTAATTTTATCGTCAAAGCACGAATGGAGGCAGTTTTTCGCGATTTATTGGAACGCCGTGCTTTGATGGAGCTGTTTGAGGAACTGAAAAACTGTTCGCAATCGAGGCGTTTTGCACGCCGTGTTTTGGGCAATATTGCTCAGGGAAAAATACGTGCTTCGTGGCGAAAATTGAAAAATAAACGCGATGAACTGAACCTTGAGAAGCCTAGAACATGGCTCAATAACCGCATGAAAGCTCAGTTTTCAGAAGAAATGTACGATCGAGTGTTCGGCATGACGCATTTGGAGGAACGGTCATGGACGCCATTATCATGGGGATGGGAATATGCCGTTCGAGCCATGGATTCTGCATCACGACTGACGGGACATCGTTTTTATGATCCGCTTCACGATTTATCGTTGTGCGATTTTTGTGCGAAGCTTCCGCCCCGTTATTTTTTGAAAAATGGCGAATATCGACCGGTATATCGCGATGCACTTTCATCGCTTTTGCCGGATGAAATTACATATCATCCCAAGGTACAGAGTTTTGACGAACTTATGATTGAGGGGTTATGTCGCCGGGCCAGATCACTCATTGAAACCGCAATCGCCGGGAAAAAGTCGGGTTATTTCTTTGATATTTCGCGGCTGGAAGAGGCTTTTGAACGATATTGCAGTGAGTCTTTGACAGGGGAGCCGTCAGACTCAATGTTTTATTTGTGGCGATCGCTTACCACAAGTCTCTGGCTGAATGCAGTCAAAGATTAGAGCATTTCAAAGGGATCGACATCGATGATGAGCTTGACAAGATTTTCGTTTTTTTGTCGAAAATCCTGAGTTCGCATCAAGATTTCATTGAGCCATCGATGGAGAGCCGAACGATTTTCATGGCGTAAAAAGAGCTGATAACGTGCCAGGCCTTTTGCCATGGAGATGGGGGCTGGTGCCGGTCCAAGGACCCTGCTTGATGACAGGTCTCTTTGAAGGCCTCTGGCCGCACTCGCCATGGTGTTTGCATACCGTTCGACATCAGCATAATTCGGACTTTCCATGAGGAACATAATGATAAAGGAAAATGGCGGGTTGATCAGGGCACGCCGGATTTCGAGTTCCTGATTTGCGAAAGAGGCATAATCGCGTTCAACGATGCCGTGAATGGCGGGATGATCGGGTTTGAGCGTTTGGAGAATGACGCGGCCTGGACGATCCCCTCGGCCTGCACGACCACTGACTTGTGCCAGTAATTGATAGGTTCGTTCAGAGGAACGAAAATCCGGCATGTGAAGCCCCATATCCGCATTGATGATACCCACCAGCGTGACATTGTGAATGTCATGGCCTTTGGCCACCATCTGTGTTCCGACGAGAATATCGAGTTCACCATTTTTAAAGGCACCGAGAACATTTTGAATGTTGCGCGTCGTTGCGCGATCGCGATCAAGGCGATCTATGCGGGCATTGGGCAGTTCCCGCTGAAGGATGTCGACGAGTCTTTCTGTGCCATAACCCGTATAATTCATTTCCTGACGGCCGCATTTGGGACAGATTCCATTCGACTGATCGACGTAGTCACAATAATGACAGTGGAGCTGGTTTGAATATTTATAATAGGTCAGGGCAACGTCACAGTTCGGACAATAGAGAACGTGGCCGCAGTATTCGCATTGAATGAACGTCGAAAAACCACGACGGTTGAGAAAAATAATGGCCTGTTCATGCCGATCGAGGGTTTGTTGAAGTTCACTAATGAGTTCGTTTGAGATGAGTCGGTTTCGGGTTTCGAGTCGTTTTTTTTCTGCATCATCCATGTCATCGGGGAATTCGGGTTTGGGACGATTTCTCATATCGATGATTTGAATATCGGGCATAGGACGCGCCATAGGGCGCCGTGTCAGCATAAGGAGTTTGGATTTGCCCTGAAGAGCCCGGCTGTAGCTTTCGATCGATGGCGTTGCGGAACCGAGAATGACCGGGCAATGACTCTGCTGTCCCAGATATAAAGCCATGTCCCGGGCATGATAACGAGGCGTTTCGCCCTGTTTGAAGGAGCCGTCGTGTTCTTCATCAATGACGATGAGGCCGAGATTTTGAACCGGTGCAAACAGAGCACTTCGGGGGCCGATGGCAATGCCAATGTGTCCGGAGCGGATTCGACTCCACGTGTCAAATCGTTCGTGTTCGCTCAAACCGCTGTGAAGAACCGCGACATCATTGCCGAATTTTCCTTTGAAAACTGCGCAGAACTGCGGTGTCAGGGCTATTTCCGGCAAGACGAATATGCAGCCTTTGTTTTGTGAACGAACGGCTTCCATAACGCCGAGATAGACTTCTGTTTTGCCGCTTCCTGTGACGCCGAACAGAAGAAAACTGCCAAAACCATCGTGATGAATGATGGTTTGTATGGCTTCTTCCTGTTCATCTGTTCGTTCCACGGGGTGATAAGTCGGAACGATATCGTCGAATGAAGTTTTGTCTTTTGTCGTTGTGTGGACAGTGATGAGGCCGAGTTCGAGGAGGCGTCCGAGCACTGCGGTGCATGAACCGAATTGTTTGAGCAAGGCTGAGTGCCGGACAGGTTCGTCACTGTCTTGAATAAAATTGTAAATTTCTTCCTGTTTTTTGCCGAATCTTTTTGGTGGATCGATTCCTTGAGAAATTTCGTACATTTTTTCGGTGGATTCTTCCTGCCTTTTTTGATCGAGGGACCAATGAGGGACGAGGGTTCCGTCTTCGATCCAGGTCGAGAACTGTTCGTTTTCAATTTTAAACAGTTTTTTAAGTTCGGTTTCTGTCAGGCCGTTGGGAGATTGTTCAAGGCGTTCAAAGATTTGTACGATCGTCGGTTTGTCAGAGGGAATTTGCGGGGCAAAGAGCCAGCTGTCCGCATGATTTGTATCGTCGCAGGATGGGACGGATGGCTGATTGTCAGGAAGAATGCCGGGAAAATATCGGCAGGTTCCGGCTCTCATCATGCCGCCGGGCATAGCGAGTTTGAGGCAAAAACTGAGGGGAGCCTGGTAATAAGCCGACATGAAACGGAGGGTATTCATGAGGGCTTCGGAGATGAAAGGCTTTGGATCGACGATTTCGAGGACTTTTCGGATGCGGCCATTGTAAGCCGGTTTTTCATCGGAAATTTCGGTGATGATGCCGGTATATGACTGTCTGTTAAGGGGAACTTGAACGATGGTTCCGACGGAAGCCGGCACGGTCAGTTCGTAGCTGAGTGGGTCGAGCGGACGGGAAAAGATGATGACAGAGCAGTACATAACGGCATCATTTGAGAGGAATTAGTTGGCTTCTTCTGATTTTTCTTCCTGAGTGTCTTCTTGGCTTTTTGCGGCTTTACGAGCGGCTCGTTCAGCGCGATAGGCTTCATCTTCGGCTTTTTCAGCGGCATTTTCGGCTGATTTTCGAAGTTTTGCGTAGTTCTTGGACCAGCTGTCGAGTTTGACGTAATTCTTTTGTTCGATCTGTGTTTCGTTTGAAATCGTCAGGAATTCCGAGACCATTTTGGTGAGGATGTATGAGTCGTAGAAACCGACTTTAATGGTGAGCATGATGAAGAAAGAGATGCCGATCCAGGGCAGAATGACGCCGAAGCTGCTGAAAAGAGCGATGCCCGGGACGAAGAAGAGGGCAAAAGTCAGGAGGCAGATGGCGATATGAATCAGGCTGACCTTGAGGGCTTTTTTGGCGAATGCTTCCCAGCTTTGAACGAGGATAGTGAGGGCATCGACGCATGCGGCTGTGACTTCGTAATCATGTTTTCGTAGGGCAAAAGCGAGGCTGCATTCATCGATACAGCGCAGGGCGGGCAGGGAAAGAAAATGTCGAAGCCAGCGTCCGGAACGGATGTCAGGTGTGTCAGAATTGAGAGAAAATCCGCGAGAAATGACGCGAATGAGCTGTCTGACGGTGAGTGAGATATTTCTGGAATAGGCGTAATACTGCCGGTTTCCGCCGAAGCGTTCTGCGACGACGGTTTTGGAGAATTCGACGGGATTTGAGGGGATATCCTCACCGCGATGGGCGCGTTCGATGATGGCAAGATGTCCCATTTTAATGCTGTAACCGAGGCGGCTCATGATGAAGTAATAGACGGCGATGGCGATGAGGAAAGCGGAGCATCCGACGGCGATGGAAGTCGTGAGTTCGAGGGCCATGTTTGAGATGATGAGCCATGCGATGCCGGCGATACCGAGGCAGACGACGAGAGTCAGGAGGCCGATGCCGAGTTTTAGCCAGCTGAAGATCATGGTTTTACGGTAAATATTGAATGGTGTCATTGGCGATACCCAAATAAAAGAAACGGCGCGTATTGCCGCAGGCAATAGCGCCGTTAAGCGAGCGTATTCACCGCGATTAAGCGGTGAATAGCGAGTTTTTCCAAAAAGAAGAAAAAGATCAAGTCATTGCAGCGTAAGCGATTTCAGCGATTTTTTGAGACATTTCTTCGAGGGCTTTTTTAACGGCTTCGACGTCTTCAGTGAGCATGCAGAGGGGGTCGTTATCGAGGTATTCCTTGTGCGAATCGAGTTCTTCGCGGAAAGCCTGAGCGGTATCGTCGGAGAGATAGGAACCGAGCTGTTTGAGGGAGCGTTCAGCGACATAGACGAAGCTTTTAGCTTCATTGATTTTGTCGATGCGTTCGTGGAGTTCGGAGTCGGCGTTGCGTTGAGCCTCAGCGTCGTCGATCATGCCGTTGATTTCGTCTTCGGAGAGGCCGCCGGAAGCTTCGATTTTGACGTTTGATTCATTACCGGTCATTTTTTCGATGGCGGAGACGGAAACGATGCCGGAAGCGTCGATTTTGAATGTGACTTCGATCTGAGGCATACCACGGAGCATTGGCGGGATACCCCAGAGTTCGAATTTAGCGAGGGAATGGTTTTCAGCGGCCATAGCGCGTTCGCCCTGAAGGACGTGAACGTTGACCATTTCCTGATAATCGACGGTTGTGGAGAATATTTCGGAGGCTTCGCAGGGGATTGGGGTATTTCTCTGGATGAGAGGCATGAAGACGCCGCCCATGGTTTCGATACCGAGGGAGAGGGGGGTAACGTCCATGAGCATGACTTCTTCGAGGTCGCCGTTGAGGACGCCGCCCTGAATGGAAGCGCCGATGCTGACGATTTCATCGGGGTTGACTTCGGAATTGATGGGTAGATTGAAGAAATCGCTGACCATTTTGCGCACGAGAGGCATACGTGTCATGCCGCCGACGAGGACGACCTGAGTGATGTCGGATTTTTCGAGTTCGGCATCATCGAGAGCCTGCTGGCACATGGGGAGAGTTTTTTCGACGAGATGCCGGGTCATATCCTCGAGTTCTGAGCGTTTGAGAGTGCGGCTCAGGTGGAGAGGGGTGCCGTCTTTGAGGGTGAGGAATGGGAGGCTGATTTCGGTCTGTTCGGCGATACTGAGTTCCTGTTTAGCGCATTCGGCGGCTTCTTTAATGCGGTAAATGGCGGCCATATCGTTGTGCAGGTCGACGTCATTTTCATTTTTGAATTCGGTCAGGAGGAGTTCGACGATGGCGTTATCGAAGTCTTCGCCGCCGAGGAACGGGTCGCCGAGGGTAGAAAGGACTTCGTAGAGGCCGTCACCGAGGCGGAGAACGGAGATATCGAAGGTACCGCCGCCGAGGTCATAAACGATGATGGTTTCATGACGGTCTTCGCCGAAGCCGTAACCGAGGGAAGCGGCGGTGGGTTCGTTGAGGACGCGCAGGACGTCGAGACCGGCGATACGACCGGCATCGCGAGTGGCCTGACGTTGAGAGTCATTGAAGTTAGCGGGGACGGTAATGACAGCCTGATCGACTTTTTCGCCGAGATATTCTTCGGCGATTTCGCGCATTTGGGTGAGGATCATGGCTGAAATTTCCTGTGGGCTGTAGTCTTTGTCGCCGATTCTGACGCCGGGAGTTTTTCGTTCGCCGTTGCCCATGGGGACGATTTCGTAGGGAACGAGGGTTTTAATTTTTTCGACTTCCGGGTCGTCCATGGTACGTCCGATGAGACGTTTGACGGCATAAATCGTCATTTTTGGATTTTTAGCTGCCTGTCGGCGTGCCATTTGACCGACCATGCGTTCGCCATTGGCATTGAATGCCACGATCGAAGGTGTGGTTCGGGAACCCTCACGGTTGGCGATGACGACGACATCGCTGCCTTCCATTACGGATACGCAGGAGTTTGTTGTACCAAGGTCAATACCGATCACTCGCGACATAATTAAACTTCTCCTTCACTTCTGTTATTTTCGGCGGCAGGTACACTGCTTTCAACTTGATTATTGAGCATATCGGACTGTGCGGCAGCCTGAGCTGCGTTTTCGTCGGCGTTTGCGGCTTGCGGAACATCTTGAACGGCGTGAGCATCTGCCGCATCGTCCTCACCATTTTCGTGTTGAGAGACGACGACGAGTGCGGGACGAAGGACGCGATCATGCATCATATAGCCCTTGAGATGTTCCTGAACGATGATGTTATGGGGCACATCGTCGTTGACAACGCGCTGGAGGACGTCGTGATAGACGGGATCAACGGTCTTGCCGAGGCTGTCGTAGGGTTTGCAGCCGTGTTTGGCGAGTGCTGCGAGGTATAATTTGCTCGTCATTTCGACGCCTTGAAAGAGTTTGGCAAAATCGTCGGACTGTTTGGCATGGGTCAGGGCACGTTCGAGGTTGTCCATGACGGGGAGAAATCCGGAGACGATTTTTTCTTCGGCCTGGAATTTCATGAGTTCCTGGTCTCTGGCGACGCGTTTTCGGTAATTGTCGTAGTCGGCATTTGCGCGAACGAGCTTATCATTGTATTGTTTTTGGATGGCACGAAGCTGGTCGTTTTCGTTTTTGAGTTCCAGAAATTTAGCCTGGAGGGTTTCCATCTGGGATTTGAAAACGGACTGCTGATTCTGGAAAACGGCGTTGAGTCTCTGGTGAGCTGCGAGCTGTTTTTGGAGGTCTTCGATGAGTTTGTCTTTTTCCGCGAGTTGTTTTTCGCGTTCAGAGAGGACGTTTGGATCTTCGAAAGCGGAAAGATCGAGAAACGGATCCATTTTTTTTGATTTGGAAGGAGCCAGCCCGAGCTCATCTTCAAGGTTAATCGAATTAGAAGCACTGTTACCGGTGCTTTCCGTGTCTTCTTTTGTGTGAGCTGCGACGGCACTGAGTGCTGCTTTAAATAAATCTTCGTGCTGATCCATGTCTTCTTCTGTCTGGCGCAGCCTCATGCTGCCTGAACGGTTAAAGAACCCCCCGATCCCCACCGAAAATACGCGGCAAATATTATAAATTAAAATTCAGATGTTTGCAATCAGACCACATTCTGAGCCTGCATCATTTTATGCACCTGCGGGTGTTTGGATGCTCTGAGCTGATCCGGCGTTCCGCAGGCCGCGATGACGCCTTCGTAAACGAGTGCGATCTGGTCGGCGATTCGAAAGGTCGAAACCATGTCGTGGCTGATGACGATGGTGGTGAGTTCAAAGGCATCGTGGGCTTCGAGGATCATGTCGTCCACATAGCGAATCATGATGGGATCCTGTCCCGTCGTCGGTTCGTCATAAATCATGAGTTCCGGTTTTGTGATGATGGCTCTTGCCAGACCGACGCGTTTTCGCTGACCGGCGGAAATGCCCGAGGGATAAGACTTTGCGATGCTGCTGATTTTAAGTCGTTCGAGCATTTCTGCGACGCGTTCTTTGACTTCATCCGGGGGCACGGCGTGGAGGCGTTCCGACAGGGGAAAAGCAATGTTTTCCTCGACCGTCATCGAGTCGAACAGGGCTGCACCCTGAAACAGCATTCCGATTCTCGTGCGCATCAGTTCGCGTTCGCGTTCTGTGGCCGTCGTGAGTTCGAGACCGTTGACTTTGACGCTTCCCGAATCCGGCACAAACAGTCCGAGAATGTTCTTTAAAAGGACGGATTTTCCGCTGCCGCTGCCGCCGATAATGACCGTGATTTTGCGGACCGGAACATCGAGACTGACGCCCTTGAGGACCTCTTTTCCGTTGAACGATTTGTGCAGATCGCGCACTTCGACGTATGATTTGGGAGCCGTTTTCTGGGTTGTCTTGTCGAACTTGTTTGACGAGTCAAAAAAGCGCCTGACTTCAGGGATTTTTGTGTTGCGGACGTCGTCGAGACTTCCCTGAAAAATGATTTTTCCGCCGTGAAGGAAGGCGACGCGATCGGCGAGTCGGAAGATGCTCTGGATGTCGTGACTGATGATGATGCTCGTCATGTCGTAGCGGCTTCTGAGGTCTTTAATCATGTTGTCGACGAAGACGATCATGAGTGGGTCGAGGCCGGTTGTCGGCTCGTCAAAGAAAACGAGTTCGGGCTGATGAATGGTGGCGCGTGCGAAGGACACGCGTTTTTTCATGCCGCCGGAGAGTTCGTAAGGGAATTTGTCGATGGCTTCTTTAAGGCCGAGGGGTTCGAGCGAATCCTCGACGAGGGATCGCGCCTCATTTTCCGTGAATTTTCCGTTTTCGCGAAGCGGGAATGCGACGTTTTCGAAGACTGAAATGGAGTCGATGAGTGCGTAATCCTGGAGGATGGTGCCGGTTCTTCGCCGCAAATCGTTGAGTTCCTGTTCACTGCACTCGCGCGTGTCCTTTCCGAAGAGGAGGCATTTTCCGTCGGTTGGCGTCAGGAGTCCGTTCATGGTTTTGATGAGGACGGATTTTCCGGAGCCGGATTCGCCGATGATGATGGTGGTTTTTCCGACGGGGATATCGATGGAAAGGTCATCGAGGACGGTTTTATCTCCGAAACGCTGTGTGACGTGTTCAAGCCTGACGACGGGGCCGTCTTTGGTTTCCCATCGTGTGACATTTGGCAGGATGAGATTTTGTCGCATGAAAAGGCTTTTTTATATGAGAGGCGCACGCTATCGGCCTGCGGCCGATACGCCGTGCGAGTCCGGGCTATCTGGCGATACGCCCGGACGAAGGGGTTGTGTTAATGGGCGCAACGAGTGGCAGTGCGCGGCCCAAAATAGAGGTTGTCGAAATAGACGTCGGCGCGGGCCGGCGTTTCCGTGTTGTGATAATCGAAGCGGCCTTCAAACAGGATGCGAAGTGTCGCGTCTTTTTGGGGAACGTAGTTCCACGATTTGATGAAGTCTTCTTTCGGGTTTACGCTGAAATGAGTCCATTTTCCGATGACGGGCGTTTCACGGCGTTCTTTTTCGATGAAGAGGTACTGGGCATTGCTGATGGAAAGGGGGGGCGTGGTGCTGCCGGAGATGATGTATCGCAGCTGAGCCTGTCCCTGATTGGGGCCCAGGTCATGAGACAGGTCGATGACGACGAGCTGGAGGTACTGTTTCCAGTCGCCTTTTGACCAGTTTTCGACGAAATAATAGCCTTCGATGCATTCGGGAATTTCGTCAGGGAGGGTGATTTCCTGAACGCCGCCCCAGACGATGGTTTGCCGCCTGTCGGTAGAGAGTACGGGCAGAAAGAGCGACTGAGTGCCTTCGTAGGCGTGGTTGTCGGAGAGTGAAAACGGTGCCCATCCTTTAGACCAGTCGAGCCATTTCCAGCCGAAAAGGCCGTTCTCGAAACCGGGATTTGCGAGAATATTGTGGGAATCGGTGATGGGGGCGCGGCCTGTGAGCTGTCTTGCGTTGAGGATATCTTCGGCTTCAGAGGCACTTTCGGCGGTCTGGATTTCCTGTCCGCCCTGTGAGGACGGGGCTTTTTGACAGCCGCAAAGGAGGATGGTTATGGCGGCCAGTATAATAAAAACGAATTTCATGATGCGTTACCTTGATCGAATGCACAGCGTTTCCACTCGCCATGACTGGTGATCGCGCTGCATGGAGGGCTGTTTTGAAAGCCAGTCCAGGTAATGGGTCAGGTGAGTGAGCTCGGTATCGTTTGTGTCGCCGCGCCAGGTGCGAATGAGAATGCCGTTGAGCGGATATTTGGCGAAGACGGACGAGGTGTTGTCGGCAATGACGATTTCGGAAAGATCTTCGGTGATCTGACGAAGCGGTTTTTCGTAGGGTTCTGTGCTGGCAGGGGCGTCGATGCGACGGCAGTATTCCCGCCCCCAGAGCTTAAATCCGTCGATGCCGAGATGAGCCCAGACGCTCTCGACGTAGGCCTGCATACCGGTTGTCCAGATATAGCATTCGAATTTGTTTCGGACGTGTTCGAGAAAGGGAAGAAGGCCGGGACGAAAAGTTGAAAAGAAGGCTGCCCCGTCGGCTGAGAGCTGGACGGAGTCCTGGCTGATGGGTTCCATGGAGGAAAAGAGGAGCGTTTCGTCGAGGTCGAGAACGAGCTTTTTCATGTGTAATACGATGAGAAATGGTAAAAAATGACTTATGATGATGAAGGCGATGCCGGGGCAGTGTTGAGGTTATCGAAACAGCCGGAATCGTTCCAGCTGATTTAGCACAAACAGATAATTAAACGAATAGTAACGAAGCGCGATGAGTGAAGTATTTCCCGGAGTAAAGATTCTTCGAGTCATGTGTGTTCTGAGCATGATAGCTGGTGGGGGAGTGGCGTGGGTGCCGTGTCTTGCGCATGGCGAAGGTGTGGATGGCGTGCCGGCAGAGGATGCGGCTGGTGTAAGTCGGGAGCCGTTTGTACTCAAGCCTGGGGTGCGTCTGTCGTATGAAGCCTGGAGCATTGTGCAGGTATTTGCGCCGCCCGTTCGAGAGGATTTTGTGATCACGATGCGCGATGTGTGGGCGGGCGGTGTTTCGTTTTCGTATTCGGTGAGCCAGAAAGTGATTGGAGAGAGCACGGGGATTCAGACGCTGTCCTCACTGGATGACTGTGCCAGGCTGGATCCGTGGTGGGAACCGTCGGCGACGGATTTTGATGATCGATGTGAGCTGTGGATATCGAAGAATTCGTATCGGGAACTCAAAGCGACGGGCAAAACGTGGATAGCGGTTGACACAGTGGTCAGGCGTGACACGGTTGTGAGATGGGAAAGAGGCAGGGACGTGAGATATTTGTGCACACTGGATGGAAGGCCGGTATTGCTCAATGCGATGTCGGTGAAAACGAGCCGTGGGGATGAGTTCGTCTTGCTGGATGATGAAAAAAATCCGTTGATATTGAGTGCGAAAACGGCGGCATTTTCGTGGTCATTGCGGGAAATAGCGTCAGGTCAATAAGACCTTTTTCTTGTCTATTATTCAAAAACGGTGATAGAAATAAGAGCCTTTTGTGTAGGCTGCCGAATTTCTTTCATAATCATATCCCAGAAATAGCCGATGTTTAGTCGCCTGATGGAAAAGATAATGCGTTGCAGTACAAAGTCCGTATCGGATGACGGCTATTTGAGTCATCATTTAAAAACTGTGACCTCGCGATATGCGGGTCGGTATGAAGAGACAATGAAAGAACTTCCGGAGCGGGAACGGGAGTCGCTTGATGCGCTTGATGTTCTGGCCCGGCTGGTGATGGAAGAGCTTGGAATAAAGGAAGCGGATTATTCTGCGGCGCGAGCATATTTATCGATATTGATAGAGAATGAGCATCTTGCGACGCAGTGTCAGCTGGTGGAGAGTGAGCTTCTTCATTTGAAAGAGCTGTTGTTTTCGTATTTTCAGGGTGCGGAAGACACGAATGCGAAAGGCGCGCAGGTTTTGTCTCTGATTGAGAAGAAGTTTGCGAATGGGGAATTTTCGCAGGCGAGGATACTGCTTCAGATATTTGAAACGAATGAAGAGACTCGACAGAATAATGAGCGCAATCTGTTCTATGAAGAGATGATTCTGAGGCTTGACGGTTCAGTGTCTCGGGTTCATGCGTTGCCGGAGAGTGTCATAAAAGCGGCGGTATCGGAAAAAGCGTCGGATGATGATGTTTTGAAGGCATTTTCGACGTTGGAGCAGAATGCGGATGCGAAATTCTGTCTATATCTTCGCGATCCGGTTGAGCTTCGTGAGTGGAAGAAGGCGATTTCGACGCTTCCAGAAGATGTGCAGTCATTTTTGCTGGACTATATTCCGATCGTGAGATGGCGCAAGATGGGCATGACGGAAGGGAGTCTGATGACGCAGTTTGGTCAGCACATGACGTTTGAGATGCTTCGTCGTCACATTCTTCAGAAGCTGAAGATGTGTTATTTTATACTGCTTGCGAGCGGAAACACAGGATTTGAGTGGTTTGTATTTTCATTTTCCAAATGGAGCCGGGAGCATTTCGATGTGGATATGCTGGAGGTTCTGCCGATGGTTCATCGAAGCGGGATAGTGGACAATATGTGTCTGCAGGAGATTCTGGATGTGGTGATAGATCGGTATTATGGGCGGAAGATGAATGAACTTGCGATAAGTGCGGAGACGTTAGAGCTGGCGTACAGAGCGTCGCTCAAGTTTATATTTGAGAGTGATGTCAACCGGATACCGCCTGGATATTATAATTTTGGCGATTTTCTGCTGGATCAGATACTTCCATTTGAATATGAGGATCCGATGTTTGCGTATCGCCTTCATTCCATGATGTAAAGGGAAAGGATATGAAGCTGAGATATCTATTCTTTGCATTTGTGCTCAGTTTAGCGGCACTTTCGACGTCAGGATGTCGTCTGGTATTTGAACCGGATGTGGATGCGGTTGCGCGTTTATTTGCGAGTATGCCGACGGGTGAGACGCGAGTGATAAGGGAATTATGCGACGGCGACAAGGTGTGCAAGGATTTGAACCGGATGGCGTCGTTTATCAAATCAGACTGGTATGGTTCAAAGCGAGATTTTTATCAGTTTGAAGAAGTGGAAATTCTGGAAAGCAATGGGCGTTCGTATGTTCATGTGAAGGTTCGTCTTCCGTCCGGAGGAGGAAGGACCTCGATGTATCCGTTGGTATTTGAGATGGAACGGATCAAATTCCGTTGGCATATATACAGTGTAAAAGGGCTTGACGAATTCAATCGCCGTGCGGAACGCGAGCGCGGCATACTGTAATGGAGATTTGAGATGACATCGAGAGAAGAGCCACTCATCCTCATTGCCGATGACGATCCTGATTTAAGGCGTCTTGTAAGACTGAGTCTTGAGGGAACCAAGTGCACGATAATCGAGGCAAAAGACGGCGAAGCGACGCTGGAACAGGTGATAACAGAACGCCCGGATCTCGTGATACTGGATGTGATGATGCCAGAGCTGACGGGATGGGAAGTATTGAGATATATCCGAACGCATGAAGAGTATGCCGGCACAGGCGTTTTGATGCTGACGGGGATTGGCGAGACGCTGAATGAATTGAGTTCGCCGATGTATGGAGCGGATGACTATATCGACAAGCCGTTCAAGGTTCAGGAGCTGATGTTTAAGGTGCGCAAAGTATTGTCGAAGGCTTCGCGCCGAGTGAAAGATGCAAAGGAATCATGACACTGTTGCAGCTTGAGGAGAGACTGAATTATCAATTCAGGAACGGTTCATTGCTGGAAAAAGCTCTGACGCATCGGACGTGGACGTTTGAGCACAATGCGCCGAATCAGGATAATCAGCGGTTGGAATTTTTAGGGGATTCGATTCTGGGCTTTGTGATAGCGGAAGTTCTCTATAATCGTCACCCCGAGCTTCAGGAAGGCGAGTTGTCGAGACTGCGAAGCCGCGTGGTATGTGAAACGGCGTTGAGTATTCTGGCGCATGAATTGGGTCTTGAATCATTTGTGCGTATGGGAAAAGGCGAGATTTTGTCGGGTGGTTCGCAACGAGCGGGAACGCTGGCAGATGCGTATGAGGCAGTGATAGGTGCGATATATCTGGATGGGGGATTTGAAGCGGCGCGAACGTTTGTATTGAGTCATCACGAGAAGTTGCTGGAAGATCCGGATGGCAAGTGGCTGGCTCGCGATTCAAAGACCAGACTTCAGGAATTGGTACAGTCGGAACATGGAGATGTCCACTACGAGGTGGTAAGCGAAGAAGGTCCAGTCCATGCGCCCACATTTGAAGTTGCTGTGTATATTGATGGTCGTCAGGTGGCGACGGGACGGGGACGCAGCAAAAAGGAAGCGCAGCAGTCAGCGGCAGAAGAAGCGCTTCGTTCATATCAATGAAAGCAAATTTTGAGGAATAATCGGCGTCGAAAAAAGCGTTATTAGTAAATGGTTTTGTTTTCGTATTCCCGAGAAGGCAATTTTGTAATATAGGGAAAGAAGTGTGATCTGCGCGTCTGTACATGATCGTTTTTGTCGTCGCGAAGAAAAGTGTGGAGTATTGATCGATGGTTGTTGCGATTTGTCCAAAATGCCGAACAGAGCTGGCAGCAGTGGGGCAGCAGTGCCCGAATGACGGCTGGTTTGGGGTATGTCCCGAAGCACTTGAAGATGGCAATCGCATTGTAGGTCGCCCGTTAGGCGGAAGCTTTGTTGCGCTCAAGAAGCTGGGCCAGGGTGGCATGGGAACTGTTTACGAAGGGAAACAGATTCAGTTTGAGCGAACGGTAGCCATCAAGGTTCTTTCGACGCTTCACATGACGGATGAGCAGGTGTATGCGCGTTTCGATCGTGAAGCGAAGTCGATTGCGCGAGTTGTTCATCCGAACGTCGTTCAGCTCATCGATTCGGGTATAGAAGAAGACGATATTGCGTACATCGTAATGGAATATGTTCGCGGTGTTGAGCTGTCTAATATCCCGGAAGAGTCGATCAATATAAAATTTATCATGCATGTTGCGCATCAGGTATTGAATGCGCTGGCAGAAGCCCATGCGATGAACGTTATTCACCGAGATCTGAAGCCGGATAATATCATGGTGACGCAGGAGGACGGTGATAATCAGTTTGTCAAGGTTTTGGATTTTGGTCTGGCGGTACTGACGGACAGCACGAAGATAACGATGTCAGGTCAGGCGCTTGGAACGCCGTGGTATATGTCTCCGGAACAGGCGACAGCGACGCCGGTGACGGAGTCGACGGATATTTATTCGCTGGGATGCATTTTGTATGAGCTGGTCTCATCGAAGCCGCCGTTCCCCGGGAATCGTCCGTACAATGTGATGCTTCAGCATGTGAATGCACAGGTTCCGGCGCTTGTTGCGCGTCGCGGGGTGAAGATTTCTTCGGAGTTTAATGACTTTATCTTCAAATGTCTGGAGAAAGCACCGGAGAATCGTTATCAGACGGCTAATGAGGCGTTGGAAGCACTTCATAATCTTCCGGACTGGGCATCGATGGGTGCGGCGGATACGAATTTGTCGATACGAATGGGTGTGATGCAGCTTTCAGAGCTGAATCGCAATCGTTCGGAGTCAGGTATTGAGGCGACGGTTCGTTCGGATGTGTTGTCGACGGTATCACCGCGTATTCCGAGTTCTCCGAAGCTTCGAGCGGAAGTTCCCTCGTCAGGTGAGATCCCCGTGGTGTCGAGATCGTCAGTCAATCCTGTTTTGGGCAGTCAGATTTCGCCATCGGTGGCAGACAGTGGGATATTGCATGTGCTGCCGACGGTTCCTGCCTCTCCGACGGTTGATATAAATCGGGATATGGCGACGCCGATGCCGCCGGTTTCATCCGTACCGCGCGGGGCTGTATCATCTTCTTCCATGCCTGGATCCGGCGAAATGCCGCAGTACGTGAAGGGAATGTCAGGATCCGGAGAAATGTCGTTTTCGGGCATTCAGAACGGAGCAGGAAAGCGTGTAGATCCGACGAAGCGCATTGTATTTATATGTATTGGAGGATTTATCCTCATTGGACTTGTGATTTTGGGATTTATTCTGTTTTCAGGCTGAGAGAATTGAGTGTGGTGAGAATTTTTGCGGCAGGCGAAGAGCCTGCCGCAAGTGTATTTTGAGTCTGAAAAGTCTGTGGGCATAAAAAAAGCCGCCAGAATATGGCGGCTAAGGAAAAAATTGAGAGGAATTAGTCTTCTCTTCGGCGCGGAGCGCGCGAACCATTACCCGGTTTTGTCTGGTTGGCTTCGTTGACGCGAATCATGCGGCCTTCGAGTTCTTTTCCGTCCATGCCGGAAATGGCGGAAGCGGCTGCATTATCATCAGCGAACGTAACGAAACCGAAGCCACGGGAACGATTGGTTTCACGATCTGTGATAACCTTGGCATCCGTAACTTCGCCAAACTGCTCAAAAGCCTTACGTAAACTATCGGACGTAGTTGCCCAGGCTAAACCACCCACAAAAAGCTTTTTCGACATAACAGTCTCTCTCACCGAGTGCGCGCAAACGCACAAATTGCGGATGAACGCCATCCGCGACCACGCGGTTCCAGATGAACCGCCGAGCAGACACGAAACACTGTGATACTGCACGCATGATATTATAAATGAGTGAGAAAAATATCGCAAGCAACTTTATTGAAAGCATACCAATGAAAGATACTATTCGGAATTTCCCCTGGGAGGCGTTGTACACAACGCCTCGACTGGTACACAACGCCTCGACTGGTACACAACGCCTCGACTGGTACACAACGCCTCGACTGGTACACAACGCCTCGACTGGTACACAACGCCTCGACTGGT
>JAZRVP010000192.1:0-1253 GCA_045599245.1 Myxococcota bacterium | reverse complement strand
GCTTTCATCACCTCATCGTCTATCGATTCATCGTTTAATCGCTTTATCCCCCTCTTCCCTTTAGGGGAGAGCCGGAGAGAGGCTTCTAGCTCCCCATCGGCAGCTCATCATTCCCGCCACCACCGGTGCCGCTACCGCTACCCGAACCGCTACCGGAACCACTACCGGAACCTGAACCACCGCCAGGGTTCTCGTTCTCGTCATCGTTCTCGATGTCGCCGTCATCGTCGCTCGTCACGCGCTTCACCAGGTTGCCGTTGCGGTCGTAGCAGGTGATGTTTATGGACGTCTTCTTCAGCTCGTCCTTGATGTCCACGTTGGGCGTGAAGATCACGCGGCGCGTGGTGATGAGGTCGGTGCTCACGTCGTTCACGTTCTCCACGCTGGTGGAACGGAGGCCGAAGCGCATGGAGCCAAGTCCCGGCACAGCCACGCTGTGACCCTCGGTCGCCCAGGCACGGATCACGTCGCCGATGGCCGTCCACGAAGCATCCAGGATGCCCTTGCTGATGCCGCTGCGCACGCTGGCCTCGGCTATCACCTTCTTCTCCGACAGACGGTTGTAAAGGTCAGCCTGCAGCACGTATGCCCACTTCTCCGTCTCGCTGTTGAACGAGATGTTGCGCTCGATTGCTTTCACTTTTATTGCCATGGTTTTTCACTTTTTTTTCTTCTCGTGATGCGGCAATTGTTACATCTCGAGGAAACAAAATACGCCATTCTCCAGGGCTCCGGATACCCCTTGAATCGCTGGTGCAATTGATTTTCAAAAGCAATGCAAAGATACGACATTTATTTTGAATATGCAATAGTTTGAGCAAATTTTTTTCAATTTTTTATAAAAAATTTCATCAATCGCCAATCGTTAATCGCCAATCATCAATCGCCAATCGCCAATCGTTAATCGTCAATCGTTAATCGTCAATGGCTCTGCTTTCGCTCATTGTCATCTTGATTTCATCGAGTTGACGGCTTCGCTCAGCATAGCTCAAACAAGTTTGGCTCTGCTTTCGCTCATTGTCATCTTGTCATTGTCATGATTGTCATTAAGGAAAATACACTTTTTCACCTCAAAATAATAATATATATAAATATTATTTATTTTGCACCCATTTCCGGCGCATGTACATTTTTCCGTGGATAGCCTGCTTTGTAGCCTAACTGAGGAAGGATGGCACAGATAGGGCTTATCCGAAGATCTTGCATACTCTAAAGAAAAAGAAAGGTAAATCAGATACTCCCTTCACTTCTGT